>JABDPH010000252.1 GCA_013042925.1 Eudoraea sp. | reverse complement strand
ACTACTGGTTGATCAACCTTTCATAGATACTGCCTATTTAAATTTGCTTATTACTAACTACCTTAACAGCAGTAATGGGATAATTGCCACAAACTATTTTGATAAGGCAGGGGTACCTGCTATTTTTGATAAGGCTTATTTTTCAGAATTAAAAAAATTAAACACAGACCAGGGTGCCAGGGATTTACTTAAAAAATATGCAAAAGAGGTGATCCTCCTTGATCCGGAAGGAAAAGCTCATGATATGGACACATTGGATGATTATTATAAGGCATTAAAGCAACTAAAGTAATTATTAATATATAATTTGTAAATAAATGAAATTCAATATTATAAAGCTAAAACATACATTACTTTTACTTATTTCGATTTCCTCATATTCTCAGGAATTGAGTTTTGAAGAGTACAACCCGAAATCTACACTGGTGGTTGCTGAAAATTTAGTGGAAAAGGCCAGATATCCGTTTATTGATATTCACAGTCATCATTTCAAAATGGCAACGCAGGACCTATCCGAGTTAATTTCTTCTATGGATAATATGAATATGGCTGTTATGGTTAATTTAAGCGGCGGCTCCGGGGAAGGTCTTAAAAATATGCTGGATAACATAAATCAGAATTACCCCAACAGGTTTGTGGTTTTTGCCAATGTAAATTTTGCAGGTGTAGGTAATCCTGATTGGGCGGACAATGCTGTGAGACAGCTGGAAGAGGATGTTAAAAATGGTGCTAAAGGATTAAAAATATATAAAAGCCTGGGATTAAGAAATAAGGATATTGATGGAAATAGAATAACAATCGATGACCGGCGATTGGATCCTATTTGGGCAAAATGCGGGGAATTGGGAATTCCTGTTCTCATCCATGCTGCAGATCCTAAATCGTTCTGGGATTCCATGGACAGTAGTAATGAGCGATGGTTGGAATTAAAAACAAGGCCGCGGAGGAAACGATCAGCAACTAATCCAGCTCCCTGGGAACAAATAATAGGAGAACAGCATAATATGTTTAAAAAACATCCGCAAACAAAATTCATCAATGCTCATATGGGATGGTACGCTAATAATTTACAAAAGCTGGCAGAACTTATGGAAGAAATGCCAAATATGTATGTAGGAATTGGAGCAGTAATAGCAGAGCTTGGGAGGCAACCCAGAAATGCACGTAATTTCTTTATTAAGTACCAGGATCGAATATTATTTGGTAAAGACAGTTATCAGCCAAATGAGTTCCCTACTTATTTCAGGGTTCTGGAAACCAATGATGAGTATTTTCCATACTACAAAAAGTACCACGCGTTCTGGGCTATGTATGGTTTGGATCTCCCAGACGAGGTATTGAAAAAAGTATATTATAAAAACGCAATAAAACTCTTACCAGGAATAGATCAAAATTTGTTTGATAAATAGGCGATTTAGTAGTCTTATTATTTAATTGTATTCACCGTTTAGTAGGTAGTATTAATGGCTTCTTTTTGGGTTAGCAGTGCATGTATTTTTGATACTTGACTATATATAGGTAGTTTACTTCTCAATAAATTTTTAAAGAAAGTGTGATTTATTTGGTTATAAGCCTACTAATTATTCAGAAGATTTAAAATATGGGTAAAGAAGAATCTTTTACCAGGATAATCAAGGAAAATGAAGGGGTGATTTTTAAAATCACGACTATCTATACACAAAACGAACAGGATCAAAAAGATTTATACCAGGAGATTGTTTATCAGTTGTGGAAGTCCTTTGATTCCTTTCGAAATGAGTCTAAAATTAGTACCTGGATGTACCGTGTTGCTCTCAATACGGCCATTAATCAATTGAACAAACGCAAAAAACATTCCAATACTACAGGCATAGATCAGGTTGTTCTCAAACAAACAGAAAATTACGATACTGAATTTGAAAACCGCTTGAAAATTGTATATCAGCATATTCATCAATTGAACATACTTGAAAAAGGTTTAATACTCCTCTTACTAGAAGGTAAAAAGTACCAGGAAATTTCAGAAATCACAGGACTGAGCGAAACTAATGTCGGAACCCGAATCTCCAGGATTAAACAAAAATTAAAATCACGAATATTAAAAAATTAAGTTATGGACTTAGAAGAAATCCAGACTATTTGGTCAGAAATGAGTGATCAGTTAGAGCAGCAAAAAAAATTAACCAATGAACTAATTATGAAAATGACTCAAGACAGGTATAGCAATAAGTTTGATAAGATTACATTTTATGAAACAATAGGAGCAGTAATATGTTTCCTGGCGGCCATTTATTTTTTGGTCAACATAAATAAATTAGACACCTGGTATCTTTTTACTTGTGGTATATTCACCATAGCATTTTTAATACTATTACCTGTAGCTACTTTGGGATTATTAAGAAAAATGAAACGAATGAATATTGTGAAAAATAGTTTTAAGGAAACTATTGTAGGCTATACAAAAGCAAAAAAACAGTTATTGCTAATGCAAAGGGTTGGAATATATTTAAGCTTTGTATTAATGTTTACTTGCCTGCCCGTATTTAGTAAAATCATGAAAAACAAGGATCTCTTTTTGCAAAGTAAGATTTGGTTGATTTATCTTCCAATAATGGCAATCTTCTTGTTTTTCTTTTCAAGATGGGGTTATAAATGCTACAAGAACATTACCAATTCTGCAGAAAATATTCTTAAGGAATTGGAAGCTTAAAATAATAATAGTCAAATATTTATAAGGCCCCGTATATCGGGGCTTTTTAGTTGTCTCTAAAACCACGTGAATTACTGGTTCTTTTGTGATTTTTAATGTACTTTATCCTTGCTTTAAAATCGTTGCGCTTGACAACCCGGATTCATATAACTTTTAATCCATTGGTCGTTGAGCAGGTAATTGAGAATTCGGGTTGATTCCTAAGATAAGTAATATGAAAAAGTTATCCTTTACATTAGTTTTCTTTACATTACTACTACAACTCAATGCCCAAAAAAAGAACGAAGCTTTTCGTATAAACATCCGAAAAACAAATTTACCTGTAAAAATAGATGGCATCGCCGATGATGAAGCCTGGGAAGGAACTGATGTAGCCAATGACTTTTTCATGGTAACGCCTATGGATATTGACAAGGCCACCGATAAATCCGAAATTCGAATGACCTATGATGACACCAATATCTATTTAATAGCAACTTTTTATAACAGTGTCCCCGGACGTTATTTTGTAGAGTCGCTGAGACGTGATTTTTCTTTTAATAAGAATGATAATTTCTTACTGTTCCTGGATCCTTTTAATAATCAGACTACCGGGTTTTCATTTGGTTCGAATGCGGCAGGCGCCCAATGGGATGGAACTATGTTTGCCGGCGGTAGCGTTGATCTTAATTGGGATAGTAAATGGATATCGGCAGTAACCAGGGATAATGAAAAATGGGTATTTGAAATGGCTCTTCCGTTTAAGTCCATTAGATATGAAGATGGAGTTAAAGAATGGGGGATTAATTTTAGCAGGTTACATTTAGCAACAAGTGAGAAATCGAGTTGGACACCAATACCCAGGCAGTTTCCCACTGCATCACTTGCATATACCGGAGTTTTGGTTTGGGATGAACCTCCTCCAACACCCCGGTTTAATTTTTCTCTAATTCCATATGTTTTGGGTCAAACCACTTATGATTTAGAAGAAAATACAGACTACGAGACCAAGGTAGGTGGTGATGTTAAAATAAGTCTGTCCTCCTCATTAAACCTTGACCTGACGATAAATCCCGACTTTTCTCAGGTAGAAGTAGACAGACAGATTACAAATCTGGATAGATTTGAACTTTTCTTTCCGGAAAGAAGACAATTTTTCCTTGAAAATGCCGATCTGTTTGCCAACTTCGGTTACGAGACTATCAGGCCCTTCTTTTCAAGACGAATTGGACTGGGTATTCCAATTAACGGTGGTCTAAGGCTCAGCGGAAACCTTGGTGAAAAATGGCGTTTAGGAGTCATGGATATTCAAACGGCAAAAGACGAAGCAACAGGACTGCCAAGTCAAAATTTTGGTGTCTTTAGCTTACAGCGACAAGTGTTTAGCAGATCTACCATAGGGCTACTTTTTGTAAATAAGCAATCAACTAATTATCCACAGGATAGCGACTCGCTACGGACAATTTATCCAAAGTTCAACCGCAATTTAGGACTGGAATATAATTTGGCTTCGCCAGATAACTTGTGGAATGGTAAAGCCTTTTTAATCAAATCTTTTACACCTGATAAGCAAGGAAATGGCATTACACAAGCTGCCAACATTGAATACAAGAGTAGAAGGTGGAATTGGGGTATTAAAGAAGAATATGTGGATAGTACGTATACCGCCGAAGTTGGCTTTGTACCCAGAAAGGGATATTTTAATTTCAGCACCTTTTTGGGTCATTTATGGTTCCCTGATGAAGGGCCGGTAGTAAGTCATGGGCCTGTTGGAAAATTGAATTATTATTTTGATGAGAAAATGAAGGAAACGGATCATCAGAATATACTACAATACCAAATTAACTTTCGCAATAGGAGTAGTATAAGTCTGGAGGGAATAAATGAGTATGTTAAATTACTGGCGCCTTTTGACCCTACAGGGACAGGCAAAGATTCCCTGGCCACAGGAACTAAACATCGATGGAATGCCTTCAGCTTTGAATACAAGTCCAGGCCACAAAGTATGTTTACATATGCTGCAGGTGGAAGATATGGCGGGTATTATGAAGATGGAACCCTCTTAAGTTTAACTACTGAACTAGGCTATCGCTTTCAGCCATATGTAAGCCTAAGTTCCAATATCAATTACAATAATATAAAATTGCCCGAACCATGGAACACTACAGAATTCTGGTTAATAGGATCGGAAATAGATATTACTTTCACCAATAAATTATTCTTTGCCAACTTATTTCAATATAATGAGCAATCAAAAAACTTCAACCTAAACTCACGGCTTCAATGGCGTTATAAGCCGGCTTCAGATCTATTTCTTGTATATACCAACAATGAATTATTGGCACCTTTGGAGGGCAGGATATGGTCAATTACATTAAAATTAACTTACTGGTTTAACAAATAACGCTTAAGTCTGATATGATTTTAAATCTATGATTAATTAGGACTGAATTATTCAGTTTTATAATCAATAATTTAATTTTTTCTCGTAATTTAATAGCTAATTCCAATCGTTTTATTAATAACAAAATTACCTGACATGAAAGGCAAAAAACCAAATTCTAAAGTTGAACAGGAAAACAATAAATCAAATCTCACACGAAGAAAATTTATTAGAAATTCCGCCTTTACTTTGGGAGCGATTTCAATAATACCACGCCATGTTTTGGGAAAAGGTTTTGTTGCTCCTAGTGATAAGGTTAATATGGGTTTTATTGGCCTCGGCAAGCAGAGTAGGGGACTTGCGTCACGATTTGTTGAGAATACAAATGCGCAGATTGTAGCCGGTTGTGATGTATGGACTACTAAAAATACATGGTTTAAGGATCATGTGGAAAATGTCTATGCAGAACATCGGAACCAATCAAATTATAATGGGGTAAGGACTTTTCTGGAATATAAAGAACTGCTTGATCAGGACGACATTGATGCCGTGGTAATTGTAACTCCTGATCATTGGCATGCCCGACAATCTATTGATGCAATGAAAGCCGGAAAAGATGTTTTTTGTGAGAAACCATTGACGCATACCTTAAAAGAAGGTAAGGACATGGTGAAATGGGCAAAAAAAACCGGTAAAATAGTGCAGACCGGAAGCATGCAGCGTTCATGGGATAATTTTAGGAAAGCTTGCGAACTGGTTCGAAATGGTTATTTGGGAGATATTCAGAAAATTTTGGTTAACGTAGGAGATCCTGCAAGGCCTTATGATTTGGCTGCAGAGCCTATGCCGAAAGAAGTTAATTGGAATAATTGGTGTGGTCCGGCCCCCCTTTTGGCCTATAATCACCGCTTAGCACCTTCAAATAATGACGTTGATTTCTGGCCAGACTGGCGTTATTATCAGGAAGTTGGTGGCGGTATTTTATGCGACTGGGGTGCACATATGTTTGATATCGTTCAATGGGCCCTGGGAATGGACAGAACCGGACCTGTGAAATTTGTACCACCAGCCGACAAAAATGCCGTACGTGGTTTAAAGATGTATTACGCCAACGGAATAGAAGTCGTTCATGAAGATTTTGAACGAGGATGGGGCGTTCGCTTTTATGGTACCGAAGGCAAAATGGATGTGAGTCGTAGTTTTCTTGAAACGGATCCTGCAGGTATTCTAAACGTGGAATTAAAAGATACGGATACACGTTTGTACAAAGTAAAACAAGATCATTATCAGGATTGGATGGATGCTATTAAAAATAGAACCCAACCTATTTGCGATGTAGAAACAGGTCATCGCTCTGCAAGCGTTTGTAATATTGCAAATATTGCTTATAGCCTTGGTGAAACACTTCAGTGGGATCCTGAAAGAGAAAAATTTAGTGGAAACAATGCCGCTAATAAGATGCGACACATGAAATATAGAAAATTTTAAGTGACCGGTTTTGACCTAATAAATAGTTATTGAAAGATACTATTATTAAAATCAAAGCCTGAAAGTTATGTTCATTTTGTGAGACATACTTAGGATAATAGGGCATATGTAATAATTCTACTATCTTTAAAGGTGGATCTTGAAGTTGTACCATATAAAATTTGCATAAAAAAGCACTCACTAAAAATACTGTTGATTGGAGTATTTTTAGGGTTTGTTTACAGCTTATCCGCCCAGGAACCTCCCGATTGTACTATGTTGACATCTCCATCCAATGGTGAAACCGGGGTTTCCGTAAATACCCAACTGCAATGGCAGGCAGTAGCCAATGCCACCCAATATTTTCTTTTTATTGGCACGAATCCGGGAGGCACAAATATCTTAAATGGAGTATCAGTGGGGAGCGATCTTAGCTATACACCCCCCACAAGTCTGATGCCAAATACAGTCTATTATGTCACCGTAATTCCCAATAATAATAACGGTGATGCACAAAACTGTATGGAAGAAAGTTTCACAACAGGGCTTGCAAGTTCTGTTCCAGGCTGTGTTACGCTGTCTAGTCCTATCGCAGGTTCTTATGGAGTGCCTCCGGATACAAACATTAGCTGGACCGGCCAGTCAGCAGCTGCAGGATATATTCTGAATATAGGAACAAGCACAGGCGCAAGTGATATTATTAGTAATTTAGATGTAGGAAATGTGACAACTTATGACCCTCCTGCCGACTTGCCATTTTCACAACGTGTTTATATTACTATAACACCATATAACAGTGCTGGCGAATCTCCATCCTGTGCTGAAGTTACTTTTAGAACAAGGGGAAATAATCCGCCAATTTGCACCGAAATAATAGATCCGGTAGATGGAGGTGAATTCGTTTCCGTGACCACAAACATCACCTGGATTAGAGAATTTAATGCCTCAGGTTATCTCATGACTATTGAGAAAACGTCCATTGGAGGCGTTAAAATACTGGACAATTTTGATGTTGGTGCAGGGACAAATTTTAAGCCCCCGGATTTTGAAGGTAATACGCAATATTTTGTCAGCATTACACCCTATAATGACCTGGGAGCAGCACCAAATTGTCAGCCTATTTCCTTTACCACCGGCGCAGGACCAGTAC
>JABDPH010000250.1 GCA_013042925.1 Eudoraea sp. | reverse complement strand
CCATCCCCCAATTCAATACATATATGAAAATGTAGTCTAATACTAGATTCCCAATAGATGGAATAATCATGGCAATCATGGCAAACTTTGGTTTTCCCTCGGCCCGAATAACCGTATTGCCCATCATACAAAGAGCTAAAAAAGGTACTCCGTATAAAACTATGATATAGTAGATCTTTGCCGGATCAAATATAGCACCCTTGCCTCCGAATGCCGGGATCAAAGCATCTACATAATATAAACCCAAAACCACCATAGAAATGGTAACCAACAGGGTTAAAGTAATCTGATTTCCAAAGGTTTTTAATGCCTTCTCTTTATGATCGGCGCCAAGGGCTCTAGAAATGATGCTACTGCCTCCTATCCCAATAGCCATTCCCAGAGCTGCAATAAAAAAAGAAACCGGCAGCACTACATTAATAGCGGCTATGGCAATAGAACCGATCCAGTTGCCCACGAAGATGGTATCTACCAATATATTAAGTGACATTACAAGAATGCCTATAGAAGCTGGCACTGCCTGCCTAATAAGAAGTTTTCCAATGGGTTCGGCGCCTAATTGATCTGAGGAGACTTTCGCCATTATTGTTCAATAATTATAAAATTATGCATGCGCCGATGGATGATTTCACTTTTTACGGGTCCATTACTTATTAAATACTGGTTATTAAACCGGCAAGGTCTCACTTTTATTCCAATTGTTTATCCATTCTGCCATTAGAGCCACCCATGGGTCACTCTCATTTAAACAAGGAATATGAATATAATCCTCACCACCTGCTTCAATAAATTGCTCTTTGCCCTCCATAGCAATTTCTTCAAGAGTTTCCAGACAATCACTTACAAAAGCAGGCGTAATCACAGCTAGTCGCTTAACCCCTTCTTTAGCAAGTCGTTCAAATTCAAAATCTGTGTAAGGTTTTAACCATGGATCTCCGGCAAGGCGCGATTGAAATGAGGAACTCACTTTTTGTTCGTCCAGTTTTAACTCTGCTTTTACCAATTCTGTGGTATCATAACACTGATGTCGATAACATGTATGGTGTGCAACTGAGTTTATCTGGCAACAATTTCCATCTATTTTGCAATGGAATTTAGTTGGATCTGACTTTCTGATATGCCGTTCCGGAATACCGTGATAAGAAAATAATATATGATCATAGTCAAATTCTTTTAATCCCATGGAAATTCTCTCTGAAAGAACTTTGATATAATCGGCATTCTTATAAAATGCAGGTAAGGTTGTAATTTTTAATTCCGGATAATTTGCCTGTTGTTCCTGCATAGTTTTAACCACAACTGTCTCATATGAAGACATTGCATAGTGTGGGTAAAGTGGTACCAGTAATATTTCACTAACCCCCTTATCCTTTAATTCTTTTAAGGCTTTCTTTATGCTCATTGAGCCATAGCGCATGCCCAATGCAACAGGAAGATCTGTTTGCTTTTGGACTTTAGATGCAAAACGCTCTGAAATTACAATTAAAGGAGAGCCTTCTTCCCACCAAATCTTGGCATATGCCTTTGCAGATTTCTTAGGACGGGTTTGAAGAATAATTCCGCGAACAATCAGGTTTCGTAACCAATTTGGCACATCAATTACACGTTCATCCATTAAAAACTCATCCAAATAAGGTTTTACTTGTTTAGCTGTGGGACCATCGGGAGATCCTAAATTCACTAATAATACACCTTTCATAATTCTTTTTTAAGCTATTTTTTTTAACAATACAAAAATACTACTTGCAATGAAAAACCGTTAAATTAGGGCGAATACTTTTCTGATGACGAAATAAGCAATCCTTATAGAGCCAACCACTCTATGGGAAATTTTTTTAAAATTGCATTGGCATTAGTTAATATTCTTACCTCGAAAAATTTGCACGGGGGCCCAAACAAACCAATATAATGCGCTTAACTTCAGTAATTATTTGCTCTGTTTTATCAATGATGTGCTATTCCCAGTCGGAAAAAAGTTTACTATGGGAAATATCTGGCAACGGTCTCGAAACATCTTCATATTTATATGGAACCATGCACGTCAGCAAAAAAATCGCTTTCCGCCTAGACGATGTTTTTTATGAAGCTCTGAATAAAAGTGAAATCGTCGCTCTCGAATCTGATCCTGAAACCTGGCTGGAAAGTGAGGAGCGTTTTGGTTCAAGTTCGCAAAAAAAAGGATACGGTTTCAACACAAAAGGGTTTTATACACATTCTTTTGCTTTACAACATCCGCATAAAAAAGACCTGGCATCTTACCTGGCATTTGAAGAAAGGTTAGTAAATAGTATCCTGTACCGAACCAGTGAATATTCGCAAAATTTTGAGGAGGATACTTATTTGGATATGTTCATCTATCAGGCAGGAAGCAGGTTTAACAAACCTATTCTTGCTTTGGAGAAACTGGAAGAATCAGCAGCACTGGTAGGAAGGGCCAGTTTGAATTCCATGAAAATGAAACCGGATGAATGGCTTCAAAAAAGGATGCAGCAACAAGACCTGATGTTTTTGATGCAAGATGCGTATAGAGAGCGAAATTTAAGTCTATTGGATTCTATAGATAAGGCGATGTACACCGATCACTACCTAAAAAATATGCTCTACATCCGCAATGAAAATATGGCTAAAAGTTTAGATTCTGCCATTCAAAAAGCTAAAGTTTTTGCAGGAATTGGAGCAGCTCATTTACCTGGTGCACATGGGGTAATTGCTCTATTGAAAGAAAAAGGATATGTGGTTGAACCACTTATTTCTGAAGCAACCGATAAAGGTCAAAAACTCAAGAATAAGTTCTTAAATAAAATTAAGGAATATTCTTATAAAACTTTTGGGCCGGATGATAGTTTCTTCACTATATCACTTCCAAATAAATTATACCCAATATCTGAAAAAATTACTACAGTCTATGTTTCACCAGATTTAGCAAACGGAAGTTATTTTATGGTAAACAGGATCCCTACTTATGCCAGCTTGAAAGCCGGAGGGGACTATACTTTAGAGGATATTGAACACTTATTGTTTGAAAATATCCCCGGGACTATTTTAAGTAAAAATATTATTGCCAACAAAAGATATAAAGGTTTAGACATAAGAAACAAATTAAAAAATGGAGATCATCAGCGGTATCAAATTTATATTACCCCGTTGGAAGTAATCATTTTTAAAATGGGAGGTGAAGGTGATTACGTTATAAATTACTCAGATAAAATATTCAATAGTCTAAAGTTTAAAAACCCGGATGAAGGCAGCAAACTGTTATCCTCTAAATACAAGGACTTTGAAATAGCAATGCCGGGGCTCCATAAATTTACAAATGCATCAAGAGGTGGTAGTCGCAGCATTGAAGGGTATGACCCCTCAAGCAATACCTATTATTTTCTTAAGAAGACCACCCTAAACGATCTGAATTTTATTGAGGAGGACACCTTTGAACTCAAACAAATTCAAAAGCGCATATACCAGGACCTCAAACTCAAACCCAAATACAATTCATTTGACAAGAGATCTCTTACTTCAAAAGCTGTATGGGATTCTGCGATAGGTCAGGATCTATATCTGAAAACAGTAATCAACGGAGCCGATTATTATTTACTGGCTGCACGTACCAAAAGTGAAATAAAAGCTAAAGAATTCTTTAATTCTTTCCATATCAGAGAAATAGCATATCCTGAAGATTTCAAAAAAGTAGTAGATACAGCCATGTTTTTCAGTACGGTTACCTCTATAGAGCCGCCTAAATTTGTTGAGAATAGTAAACACAAGTTCAGTAAGAAGGAAAAAACAAAGGCTTATAGTCCCTATTCCAAAAAGACAATTTATCAGAACAAAAATAATGAGGCAATTGAGGTAGAGCTAACTAAATCTCATGACTATCTGACCTTTTCCAACATAGATTCTATTTGGGTACTGCGTAAAAAACAATATTCTGATAAACATTTTATCATTAAAAATGAAAAGACTAAGACCTCAGATGACGGCTCCCAGGAATTACAATTTGTTATCACTGATACTGCCAGCACCAGGGGTATTCTAATTAAGAATATTATTCGGGGGGGATTGCTATACCAGTTAAAAACAGTAGTAGATACCACTTCGGAACCCAGTCCTTTTGTAAGTGCTTTTTTCGACAATTTTAAACCGGAAGGCGAGCCTTTAGGAAGAGATCTCCTCGAAGATAAAACAGAAGATTTTTTTGCTGCACTCAGGGATAATGATAGTATTGTATTAAAGGGCTATAGATATCTTTTGTTTGATGAACGACATATAGATTCACTGACTTACTATATTTCACAATACTCCTATGACGAGGATAAAAAACACATACAATCTTACCTCATTAAGAAATTAGGAGCTTTGGACGATGATAAGGTAATTCCGTTCCTTACAGATTTTTATGCCAGATCATATAATAATTCTAATGCACAAATTAATATTCTGCAGTCTATTGCAAGGAAAAAAACTGAAACTTCGGTTAGTCTCTTGCTTCAACTTATGTCACAAGATTTGCCACTGGTATCTAATACTGCAGAAATAAAGAGTATTTTCAAACCCTATAAAGACAGTTTGGAATTAGCCAGACGATTATATCCTGAATTGCTTGAGCACAGTTCTATTACGGAATATAAAGCCCCAATTTTTTCTCTTCTGGCAAAGCTGAAAAAGGAAGAACTTATAAAACCTTCAAACTATAAGAAATACAGGGGTCAGCTTTTAAATGATGCTAAAATACTTTTGAAAAGACATCTTGGGGAACAAAATAGCAATGAATTAAAAACAAGACAGGCCAATTACACAAGGCTAATAAATAATAAAATCTTAGAAGATTATGTTATTTTACTATATCCTTTTGCCGGAGAGAGAGAAATGGGCCAGTTTTTTAACAAACTCCTATTAGTAAAAGATCCACAAATACGGAGTACATACATAACTCGGCTCGCATCTGATGAAAAAAATATTCCCGCTGCGGTAATCAATTCGATGGCCTATGATATTAATAGCAGGATTTTAATGTATACCAAGTTAATGCGGCAGGGGAAAACTGATATTTTTCCTCATCAGTACAGTTCTGAACAATCCCTGGCGGAAGCTCACATTTATGAGGACAGAAGGTTTGACAGAAATAAAGATAAAGTAATATACCTGGGAGAGAAGTCAATTAGTTATAAAGGGAACCCTTATACGGCTTATTACTTTAAGACACGGAATAGCCAGGATTACAATAAGAATTTCAAAATGCATATCGTTGTATTTGCAAACGATACCCCCTTCAACTCAATTCCTTATTATATTAATGATGGAATGAGGATGGCAGATACGGACACTGAAGAGGAGGCAATGGACTTTGTAACTGAAACCTTTTTATTAAAAGATCGGAAAAGGGCAATACCCTACAGGCCAAACCAATACCGAGGTTATGCAAGTTTTGGCTTCTAAATTGTACTTTTGCTTTATCAGCAAAAATATATGAAATTAATCCTTTCTTTAATTCTCTTTTTATTATCACTTACACTTAGTTCTCAACAGCTTATATGTTCTGATCAAGACAGAGCTGCATTTGATATTAAGATTGAGGAAATTCAAAAATTAAAACAATCAGATTTGGGCAATACCATGATTTCCGTAGGTCGGACTTTCCTTGGATTGCCATATGTTGTCAAAACGCTGGAAATAGGAGAAACTGAGGCTTTGGTTATTAATTTACAGGGGATGGATTGTACTACCTACGTTGAGAATGTTTTGGCTTTTAGCATATTATTGTATGAGGATAAAATGAATTTCGATGCCTTCATCAATACTCTTGAAAATATACGATATAAGGATGGTGAACTGGATGGTTATGCTTCCCGGCTACATTATTTTTCTGAATGGATAGCTAACAACGAAAAGAAAGGATTGTTAGAAGATATTACTGCCGAAACGGGAGGTATTGAAATAAAGAAAGAGATTAATTTTATGAGTACACACAGGGATTTATATCCCTTTTTAGCAGACGAAGAGAATTTCAACAAAATAAAAGCATCGGAAATCTCCCTCAACCACCAACCAATTTGCATTTTACCCCAGGACCAGATTGAAGCAAATGAAAATCTAATAAAGAATGGGGATATTATTGCGTTAACGACCGCTATTCCAGGGCTGGATATAACCCATACAGGTATTGCCATTAGAGAAAACGACGGGCGTATTCACCTGCTTCATGCTTCTTCCTCCGGAATGGTTGAAATTTCCGAATTACCCCTGGCAGACTATTTGAAAAAAATAAAAAAGAATACAGGCATAATGGTTGCCAGGCCACAGTAAATCTACTGCCACTAAATATCGAAATACTGCTCTAAATTTTGGCTAGATTGCCTATCTCCCCAGGCAATAATTTATACCCCCAACTAAATGTTTTTGAAAGTCGGGTTCATCATAAGATTCCTGTGTATGGCCTCCTCCGGTATAAAAAACGCGACCTCCATCAAATTCCTGGTACCATGCAATAGGATGGTTATCTCCGTTTGTACCTCCTTCATAAGAAGTTTCATCCAGGTAAATAAGTACCTCTATATCCGGATTGATGTTATCATAATTATACCATTCATCATTACGGACCCAGGTATCATTTAAATGAGATGTAGATAAATGCTCTCTGTTCACCACATTCATTTTAGCCTCTCTAACATTAGGATCATTTGGATGACTTGTAAAATAAGCGCCTACCAATTTACCATACCAAGGCCAGCCATATTCGGTATCACTGGCAGCATGTATTCCCATGTAGTTTCCCCCATTATTAATATAATTTTTAAAGGCCTGCTCCTGATCAGGTCCCAGCACGTCCATAGTAGTGCTAAGGAATAGAACCAAATCATATTTCTTTAGGTTGGCTTCATTAAATTGTAATGAATCTTCCGTTTGAGTAACTGAAAAACTGTTCTCTTTTCCCAAATTTTTAAGTGTTTCCACACCTTTTTCAATAGACTTGTGCCTATAACCCATGGTTTTTGTAAAAACCAGAATTTGAGCTATTTCGTCATTTAAGACTACAATATTTTCTTCGGGCATTTGAGGTTGAGAAGATCCTGCAAACGAGATGCAAATTAGGAAAGTGCAAATAACTATTCTTAGTGTTTTCATAAGTATAATTTATGGATTGTTAAATATCGAAAATTCTACTGAATCTTACTATTAATTACCCAATGACATCAAATATTTTTTTGGCGTAGTACCGAATTTCTTTTTAAAAGAGGCAATAAAATGACTGGATGTGCTATATCCTATCCTATGCGCTACTTCACTAACATTATACTCCCCTGATTCCAGCATTTTACGCGCAAAATCCATTTTATAATCAAATAAAAAACTGAATACCGGTTCGCCATACACCTGTTTAAAACCCTCCTTTAGCTTTTTAAGCGATAGGCCAATCTCTTCTGATAACTGGGTCAGTGTAGGTGGTTCTGCCATTCGGCTTATCATTATTTCTTTCGCTTGTTTTATGCGCTTTATATTCTCCTCATCTACCAGGAAAGGGCATTGTTCCAAATCTGCATCTTCACTTTTGTTGAAATACAACGAAATTAGTTCATACACCTTAGCCGTAAGATACAGCTCCTTAATTGAAGGATGGAGATTATAATTAATTATTTGGCTAAGTATAACTGCAATAGCTGGTGTTACACTTTCCTGAGAATAGTATTTTTTTTCCTTATTATCACTGCTCAAAAAGGGAATATAGTCCGCTTCTTTTGAAAAAAGAGAATGAAACCTTCGTATGGTCATTATTACAGATACCAACCATGAATTCGGGTTAAGTTCCAGGTTTAATGGGAGGTCTATTTGAGTATTATATAGCAATAAAGAATTTTCCTCGGAGACCTCCAAAGCATAATGGCCTTCATTAAAAATAAATTTTGCATTCCCTTTTAAACAAAAATGGAATTGAATAAAACTACTATCAATATAACGGTTAACTTTTTGAACCTTAGGACTTTCATTTTGTATTTTCAATACATAAAAATCATCATCAATCAATACTTCAGTAAAAGAACCTTGAGCGATATTTTTGTAATTTGTTTCTGATGAATTCATGAATATTTTATTTAGAAACATTCTAAATAGAATGTGTGCCAAGAGCCATTATGACTATAAAATTAACGGTTTTTCCAATAATTCAGGTAAAAATGCCATAAAAAACTTAAAACGATATATATTGTACCTCCAGCGTTATTTTTATTAAATGTATGCTGCTATTTTTGTGAGCTATATTGATCATGCATGAAGAGGTATCATATCTCCAAACACAATTCTTTTTATACTGTTGGGCTAAGTTATAAAAATGCCGACGCAGTAGTAAGGGGAAAATTTAGCCTGGACCAGGACGCGGCTGAAGCACTTTTAAAAGATGCAAAAGCCATAGACGTTGATGGTCTGCTTATTACTTCTACTTGTAATCGCACAGAACTACATGGCTTTGCACAGCACCCTTTTCAATTAATTAAACTCCTTTGTGATCATTCTCAGGGAACGGTTGAGGAATTTCAGGAGGTAGCATATGTGTTAAAAAATTATGAGGCAATTAATCATTTGTTTCGTGTAGGTACCGGATTGGATAGTCAGATACTGGGCGACTTTGAAATAATAAGTCAACTAAAAAACAGCTTTTACCGTTCCAGGAAGCACGGCCTTACAAATCATTTTTTAGAACGGTTAATTAATTCAGTTATTCAGGCCAGTAAGCGAATTAAAAACGAAACGGAAATCTCTACCGGGGCTACCTCAGTTGCCTTTGCATCTGTTCAGTATATTCTAAAAAATGTGACTGATATTTCTGAAAAGAACATCCTGCTTTTTGGTACAGGTAAAATAGGCAGGAATACTTGTGAAAACCTCGTCAAACATACAAATCATAAGCATATAACCCTTATCAACCGCACAAAGGATAAGGCTGAAAAAATTGCAGGAAAGTTTAATCTCGTTGTAAGGGATCATGGTGATCTGCAAACGGAAATCCGTAAGACAGATGTCTTAATCGTGGCTACGGGCGCTAATACTCCTACTATCTCAAAAGAACTTATTTATACCAACAAACCACTTTTGATTCTGGACTTATCAATTCCTAAAAACGTGGCAGATAGTGTATTAGAAATACCAGATGTAACCGTTTTGCACCTCGATCATCTATCGCAAATAACTGACGAAACGCTTGAACGCAGAAAACAATATATTCCTCAGGCAGAATCTATCATAGATGAAGTGAAATCAGATTTTAACCAGTGGCTGGAAACCAGAAAATTTGCTCCGGTTATTAAAGCACTAAAAAAGAAGCTAAAATCAATTAAAGAAGAGGAACTGGATTTTCAATCTAAAAAACTTTCTGATTTCAATTCAGAACATGCGGATATAATATCCGAACGAATCATTCACAAGATTACAAAACAGTTTGCCAACCATCTGAAGGAATCTGAGAATGATGCGGACGAAAGTTTGCAACTTATTCAAAAAGTCTTTCAAATAGAATTAAACTCCCAATGAAGAAAGTCATTCGAATTGGTACCCGCGATAGTGAACTTGCACTATGGCAGGCGAATGACGTCAAGAAAAAACTTGATAAGCTGGGGCATTCCACCCAATTAATTCCTGTAAAATCTGATGGGGATTTGGAGTTAGATCAACCGCTTTATTCAATGGGCATTACAGGAATTTTTACAAAAACATTGGATGTAGCACTACTTACCAATAAAATAGATATTGCGGTTCATTCCATGAAAGATGTTCCTACCATTTTACCAAATGGCATTGCCCAGGCAGCCGTGATGAAACGCGCTAACCAAAAGGACATATTGGTACATAAGGGGCTGGATTTTTTAAATACTGAAGGAATCATTGCCACAGGAAGTTTAAGGAGAAAAGCACAGTGGTTAAATCGTTATCCCCTCCATGAAGTTGTAGGTTTAAGAGGAAACGTAAATACACGGCTAAAAAAACTGGAGGATAATTCCTGGAATGCAGCAATTTTTGCGGCTGCCGGCCTTGAACGTTTAAATATACTTCCGGAAAACTGTACGGAACTCCAATGGATGGTGCCGGCACCCGCGCAAGGCGCTATGATGATTGTGGCCAAAAAGGAAGATACCTATTGTATTGAGACGCTTACTTCTTTGAATCATGAGGCTACAGAAATCTGCACAAAAGTTGAACGCGATTTTTTAAAGGAATTGGAAGGCGGCTGCACAGCACCTATAGGAGCATTGGCAACTATTGAAAAAGAATTTTTACTTTTTAAGGGTATTTTGTTGTCTCTTGATGGGCAACAGACAATTAGCGTTGATAAGAAAGTTAAACTAGCGGATGCTTCAAATTTTGGCAAGGCCTGTGCACAGGAAATCTTAACTAATGGAGGAAAGGAATTAATGCAGGACATAAAAATCCGGATGAGTCAATGAAATATATCCTGTCCACAAAACTTCTAACTCCTGATCAAAAAGCTATCTTAAATGATGCGGGCATTGATTTTCTGGAATACCAGTCCATAAAAATTCAGTACAGAAAATTTCAATTACCCGACGGTTTTGATAACTACATTTTTACAAGTCAAAATGCGGTAGAGGCATTTATCAGTCATTTATCCAATTATCAGGGAAACGGTCAATTGGA
>JABDPH010000249.1 GCA_013042925.1 Eudoraea sp. | reverse complement strand
GAATATTCTTTATCCACCTGAAGAAGTACATATTGAAGGCGGCGATGTTATGCCATGGCATGAATATATTTTCGTGGGGACTTATACAGGACATGATTATCCGGATTATATTACGGCAAGGACTAATTGGGAAGGGGTAGAATACATAAGAGAAATGTTTCCGCATAAGAAGGTAAAATCATTTGAACTCCGTAAGTGTATTGTAAATCCTAAGGATAATGCGCTTCATCTGGATTGCTGTTTTCAACCCATAGGTCATGATAAGGGCATTATTCATAAAAATGGTTTCTTAATAGAAGAAGAATACGAATGGTTGGTTTCACATTTTGGCAGGGAGAATCTTTTCGAAATCACAGATGAAGAAATGTATCATATGTTCAGTAATGTTTTTTCTATAAGCCCGGATGTAATTGTTTCTGAAAGAAATTTTACCAGGCTGAATAATTGGCTTAGAGACCAGGGTTTTACCGTAGAAGAAATACCCTATGCCGAAGTCTCCAAACAGGGAGGTTTATTAAGATGCAGCACAATGCCTTTAGTGCGCGACTAGAATTTTTATCCTAATTATCCATGATTTTCTAAATGGTCTTGCGAAGGCCTACAATTCAACTTGTTCTTGTGCCATATGTTGATTTTAGTAGTAAAATGAATTGGGAAATGGTTACATTTATCCTGAATTTTTGAGTAACTAATGCAACAAATTACCAACACCATTCTGATGATTCGCCCGGTCCAATTTCGCATGAACGAACAGACCGCGGTAAACAACTATTTTATGGAGGATTTAGACCTTCATGACAATACAATTAACCTAAAGGCACAACAAGAGTTTGATACATTTGTTGCTATTTTAAGAGCTAAAGGAATTGAGGTTATAGTCATTGAGGATACTCCTGATCCGGATACACCAGATTCAATTTTTCCAAACAACTGGATATCTTTTCATTCAAATGGCACCGTAGTCATTTACCCAATGTTTGCGGAAAATCGCAGAAAGGAGCGAAGAGAAGACATTCTCGATATTCTAGAGACCAATGGATTCCTGATTGAGAATGTTATGGACTATACTTCCGCAGAAGAAGAAGGCCTTTTTCTGGAAGGGACAGGAAGTATTTTAATGGATCGCATAAATCAAAAAGTGTATTGTGCACTTTCAGATCGCGCACATGAAGAGTTAGTAATAGAGTTTTGTGAGGACTTTAACTGTACGCCTGTAATCTTTACTGCATATCAGTCTGTTAACGGAGAGCGCTTACCAATATACCATACTAATGTTATGATGTGCATGGGTGAGACCTACGCCGTAATTTGTTTAGACTCGATAGATGATAAGAAAGAAAGGAAAAATGTAGTAGATCATCTGAAACAGGATGGGAAAGAGATTATTGACATCACCGAGGAACAAATGCATCATTTCGCTGGAAATATGCTACAGGTGGAAGGACCCAAAGGTGAGCGGTATTTAATTATGAGTACTTCAGCATATAAAAGTCTGAGACCAGATCAGATTAGAAAATTAGAAAAGTATAACCCTATAGTTCATAGTAGTTTAGATACCATTGAGACCTGCGGTGGCGGAAGCGCCCGTTGTATGATGGCAGAGGTGTTTTTACCTAAACGAAAATTTTAGGGTAATTTGATCTAATTAAATCGAGAGGAAGAGAAAGTTATCATTTTAACTTAATTACCTTACTTATCGGATACGGTAAATTCTCTGATAGCCTTATTGGGTTCCATTATATCATATCCTTCCCAAAATTCCGGATTGTAACTGGAAAGGTAGGTGGCTTTAACGGTTTCATTTTCGGCAGAATTGGAAAATTCTCCATTGCTGATAAGCTCGGAATCAAAGACTACTAATTCGTATTTCTCAGTATTGAAATTGACGATATCCAGCTCCATAGACAATTCATTTTGCTTCCTTCTTCCCTTCACATATTTATTTTTCTCAATAACACTCAAAGGTCTTCTTACGCCCATTTTTCGTCCAAATACCTTATCAATGAATCGTAGGTCATACTTATTATTGCTGCCTTTGCTGAAAATTGTAGTGCCTTTATAAGTGATTTCCTCATAGGAGAAACCCAATAATTTTATTCTTTTTAATGAATTTACGTTCTCATAATCTATGCGCATTACTGCAAAGTCTTCAATATTTACATAGATGGTTCCTCTAAAATCGGCGGACCTTTTTGGGTTAAATTCAATGACATACACCCCCTCGTCATCTATGGCTGTGAACCCTTTTAAACTAAATTCATATCGGTTAGACTTGTCTATAAAATTTAGCTTCGTTTCATCATTATAAAAAAGTTCGGAATAGAGATCGTGTAGTTGATTTTTTTTGGATGACAGAAAATGTTTATTTCCATCGTCTTTGAGTTCATCCTCAAGCTCCGCAGTTTCCTCCGAAGAATCAAATATGGAATCAATCTCTACTTTTTGACCAAACCAACCCGACTTAATTTTTAAATACGAATTGGGTTTTACATTTTCTTTAAATATTCGCTCTAGTTTAGCTGACAGCGCTTCCATAGAACCTTCATTG
>JABDPH010000244.1 GCA_013042925.1 Eudoraea sp. | reverse complement strand
AAATGATACTCAAGTTTTTCATAGTTTTCAACATTCTTGTTTGATGTGGCTAAAGCATAAATTAATTCATTATAAACGGTCTTATTCAATGAAAAACTGCTTTCTTCTTTATTAAATGGAATGGTAGTGTCTTTGCTTATTAACACAATCTCTTCTGTATTTGTACCTTCTATCTTCCAACTTACTTTAGTTCCTTCGGGGAATATTGCATTGCCGGTACCTTTAAGTATATCGGAAGGTTTCTTGGTATATGCCGGGTAATCCAAAGTAATCTCAAAGAACTGTATGGAGGGTGTTTTCAAAGACTTTAACTCATAAACCCTTGAATTAATATCGTTAGCTTTAAAGAAAAACTCTGTAGAAGTTAACGGAGGTGTAAACGTAAATTCATATAAATCACCGGTCTTTTGTAATGATAACTCTTTCCCGTTTACAACAATATAAACTTCTGTTGGCTGAACTTTCCCTTCGGTTGCTACCTGGACCGTGACGCTCCTATCTTCCAAAACTTCCAAATCTCCTGTTAAAAACTTGAAGGAGAAAGGCGCAGGAGGCTCATACGCAGTATCATAATTTATTACTCGTTCGTATGAACCAAAAAATGAGCCTATATTTCCGGAAACCCATAACACGACTAGTGATAAGACAGGAATCAATAGATACTTTACATATTTATAGCTCTCCTTTAGGTTTATTGCTTTGGCAAAAGGAACTATAGTTAAATTCTCTGAGCGTTGTTGAATGCTTGCCAGCAATAGCTCCGACCGGTCCTTGTCCTCCGCCAAATCCAGCAAATTGAACAATTTGTCACCGACTTCCTTAAAATGCTTTCCAATAAGCAATGAGGCTTCTTTATTGCTTATTCCCTTTTTAAGTTTTAAGAGATGGAAAATTGGGACTGCTATATAGTGATAAAGTAAAAATCCTTCTACGATTAAAAAAAGCACCAACAAGACTAAACGACCTCCTGAATTCAGCCAGAAAAAGTATTCTATTCCCAGTATTAACATGAAATACAGTACACCAAATGCCAAAAAAAGCAAACCGCCTTTTATTAGCATTTTCGTATAGAACTTACGGCTAAACCTATCCAGTTTATCCAAAATGTTATTGTAACTGTTCAAAATCTGCTATATTTAGTACCAAGATACCCAGTAAACTAGATTTTTACCTCAAATAATTGTTAAAAAGTAGCGAATGAAAGATTTAAAGTACATGGCGGCTTTTACCATACCAATCTGTGCATTTATTGGTATTTATCTGAAAGGTTACTGGAGTTTTATTACGCCGGTGTACGTATTTATGCTTATCCCACTTTTGGAATTACTCCTTCCAGTAAGTGTTGCAAACTACCAGGGAAAGGAAAGAGAAGCTAAAGAAAAAAATAAGCTTTTTGATTGGTTGCTTTATTTGAACATTCCTCTGGTATTTGGACTATTATACTACTCATTATACGAACTTTCTGCCGGCACTTATGAGTCTTTTGAATTAGTGGGAATCATACTTTCACTTGGTATTGTACTGGGTGCTAATGGTATAAATGTAGCCCATGAATTAGGTCACAGGGCCAAGCCTTTTGAACGTTTCTTAGGTAAATTATTACTGCTCCCGTCTTTATATATGCACTTCTATATTGAGCATAACTATGGGCATCATCTTCACGCTGCCACTAAGGAAGATCCCGCAACCGCCAAATACAACCAGTCCTTATATTCCTTTTGGTTAACCTCCGTTACCAGACAATATATAAATGCATGGGCTATTCAAAAAAAGTTATTGAAATCAAAGAATAGTGGAGTGTTTTCCATTTATAACGATATGCTTTGGTATACACTAATTCAGATTCTACACTTAGGTTTTATTTATTACCTCTTTGGCTCTTCAGTCCTAATCTATGCGCTTCTGGCAAGTTTAGTGGGTTTCCTGCTTCTTGAAACCGTTAATTATATAGAGCATTATGGTTTGATCAGGACAAAATTGCCGTCAGGACGTTATGAGAGGGTACGCGAAATTCACTCCTGGAATAGCAATCATGTGATGGGCAGAATCGTTCTATATGAATTGACAAGACATAGTGATCACCACTACAAATCATCTAAGAAATATCAGATATTGGATTACCATGATACTTCACCTCAAATGCCTTATGGATACCCTACCTCTATGGTTCTCTCGTTTGTACCTCCACTTTGGTTTAAAGTAATGAATCCCAGAATTCCTGATGAAATGAAAAAGGCAGCTATATAATATTTTATTGTGCTTTTTTAACAACTATCTTTGTTACTTAATTTCATCTAAATGAGTAAAAAAGTTCGTGTTCGGTTTGCGCCAAGTCCAACGGGTCCATTACATATTGGTGGGGTCAGAACTGCCCTTTATAACTATCTTTTTGCAAAGCAAAACAATGGAGATTTCATTCTAAGGATAGAAGACACAGATCAAAATCGTTATGTGGAAGGTGCAGAAAAATATATCATAGATACCCTAAACTGGTGTGGTATCCCATTTGACGAAGGGCCCGGAAAAGATCTGGGCCATGGCCCATACAGACAAAGCGAACGCAAGTTGCTCTACAAAAAATATGCTGATCTGCTCATTAAGAACGGAAAGGCTTATTACGCATTTGATTCTGCCGAAAGTCTCGATGCGCATCGGAAGGACCATGAGAAAAAAGGGAAAACCTTTATATACAATTGGCACAATCGTTTAAAACTAAATAATTCACTGTCACTATCTCCGGAAGAACTTGAAACAAAACTTGCTAAAGGAGATAGTTATGTTGTACGGTTTTATACGCCTCAGGATGAAATACTACAATTGACCGACATCATTAGGGGCGAAATACAAATCGACACTAATATCTTAGATGACAAAGTATTGTTCAAAAGTGATGGTATGCCCACCTATCATCTCGCGAACATTGTTGATGATCATCTTATGGAGATAAGCCACGTTATCCGTGGTGAAGAATGGTTGCCTTCATTGGCCCTGCATACCCAATTATACGATGCTTTTGGATGGGAGCCCCCCAAGTTTGCACATCTGCCTCTTATTATGAAGCCACAAGGAAAGGGTAAATTGAGTAAACGTGATGGAGAAAAAGGTGGATTTCCCATTTTCCCTCTTTCATGGGGAGAGTCTGTTGGTTACAGGGAGGCGGGTTATTTCCCGGAGACAGTTATAAATTTTCTTGCCCTTCTGGGTTGGAATCCCGGCACAGAACAAGAGCTTTTTAAACTGGATGAACTGATAAAAACTTTCGATATCAAAAAGGTGCACAAAGCCGGAGCCAGGTTTGATCCAGAAAAAACCAAATGGTATAATCATCATTACCTCCAGGAACAAGAGGACAAGGTATTGCTTAAGTCCTTTAAAGCTGTGCTGGATGAAAAACTAATTGATGCAGAAGTATTCGACCTAAGTCTTAAAGACAATGATGATTATATAGTAGGTGTTATTTCATTGATCAAAGAACGCGCGTCTTTTGTGTTAGACTTCTGGGAATTGGGGAGCTACTTTTTCCTCACACCAACTTCTTATAATGAGAAAGTGGTAAAGAAACAATGGAAAGAAAATACTTCGGTCATTTTAAATAAAATTTTCTCTCTCCTGGAATCCTTAGAAGATTTTTCATCTTCTCATCTCGAAGAAATAGTTAAAAAATGGATTGGAGAAGAGCAGCTGTCATTCGGACAGGTTATGGCTCCTCTTAGGTTAGTTATGGTGGGCGACTTAAAAGGCCCTCACTTATTTGATATTATGGCCATGGTTGGTAAGAAGGAAACTCTGAATAGAATTAGCCTGGCATTGGAAAAATTGTAACAAATCAGTAAAAAGTCCGACATATATAATACGTCTCTCGAATACTATTCACTAACTTAATTTATATACTATGGGTAATTTTCTTCTTATACCAATTGTTTTTATTGGAATTTTAATTCTTCTGGCTTCGTTTTTTATTGTAAAGCAGCAAACAGCGGTAGTTGTCGAACGATTCGGACGATTCCACAGTATCCGAAATTCAGGTTTACAAATGAAAATACCTATGGTCGATAGAATCGCTGCGCGCCTGGGGCTAAAAATTCAGCAATTGGATGTGATTGTGGAAACCAAAACCCTGGATGATGTATTTGTAAAGTTGAAAGTATCGGTACAATATGTAGTTATTAAGGAAAAAGTATATGAGGCTTTTTACAAGTTAGAATATCCTCACGATCAAATTACATCTTATGTTTTTGACGTTGTCAGGGCAGAGGTGCCTAAAATGAAATTGGATGATGTATTTGTAAAGAAAGATGATATTGCAATAGCAGTAAAGTCAGAATTACAGGATGCAATGTTAGACTACGGATATGATATCATAAAAACCCTGGTGACCGATATTGATCCCGACGCACAGGTAAAAGCTGCAATGAACAGAATTAATGCTTCAGAACGCGAGAAGATCGCGGCCCAGTTTGAAGGTGACGCTGCCCGAATCCTAATAGTTGAAAAAGCTAAGGCCGAAGCAGAAAGTAAGCGTTTACAAGGCCAGGGTATTGCAGATCAAAGACGTGAAATTGCCAGAGGTCTGGAAGAGTCTGTTGAAGTATTGAACAAAGTCGGAATTAATTCGCAGGAAGCTTCGGCGCTAATTGTGGTAACTCAACATTATGATACTTTACAATCCATTGGTGAGGAAACTAACACAAATCTTATTTTGCTTCCAAATTCACCTCAGGCAGGTAGTGACATGCTAAATAATATGGTGGCTTCGTTTACAGCAAGTAATATGATAGGAGAATCTATGAAAAAACAAAATCCGAAAAAATAAGAGCGTAAAACTTATTTAATTTTGTAAAACTCCTGTTAATAATAAAAATGGAGTAGTTTTTCCATAGATGTTCTATTTTTTGATTACCATG
>JABDPH010000239.1 GCA_013042925.1 Eudoraea sp. | reverse complement strand
ACTCCTGAAGTCCTGACCCCCTCCCGAAACAAGACCTTCTCTGCGAACGCCATATGGGTTTATACCAAATAAAAAAGCGTTATTACTATCGCTAAATGTATCAAAAAGCAAGCTAATGTTATCACTGTTTCCGGCACGATAATCTCTTTTTAACGATTGAATTGCATAATCCTTGCCCAATGCATATACTACAATTCCTATGTAAAGGTTTTTATCGTCATAAAGCATTTTAATTTCAGTCTGTTGTTTGGCTTGTACAGAATCTAATGGAAAATATTGCCAAAAATTTTCGGCGCTATTGGCCGTTTCCCAAACAGGCTCATTTAAAATCCCATCAGGAATTATAACATTGTCAATTTTTTTAATAACAAAAGACCTGGTCGTATTCTGACCATGGTAAATAGAGGATTTCATTCCAACTTGCCCGTAAAATGCCAATGAAGTAAGCAATAAAAATAAACAAGTAAGGTTTTTTATCATTTAATATTGATTAGACATTATCTACTCAGGGATAATTAGGCACATAACGTTAAAGTAAATTTGGCACAAAGGTCTTCCTTTTTATTTAGAGGTCATTACCTTTTCTGCGAACGACTTTGGTTTTATTGCGAACGACATATTTTAGGGTATTTCTATTTAGGATTTTCATTGATTTATTACCTTAATAAGAAAATAAAAGAAAACAATTTTTCAGGATTAATGTCTTAAAAGATTACCAAAATTTCAACGTATTGAACTTTAAGCTAGTTTTTTTCTTTGAAATTTTTGGTTTTCTTCCTTTTGGGATTTTTGAAAAGTCTTTTAAAGAAGCCATCACGTTTTACAGGGTCACAATCAAGCATGGAAACGACTGCCGCATCTGGTTTCATAAACCTTGCCCGGGTTATGTAGTTATAAGTTTTCTCCCTATTTAATTTTTGCATCCAAAGGGCAAAAATTGGCAAAGCAGCACTGGCCCCCTGGCCAAGTGAAGTATTCTTAAATCCAATTTCATGATTATCTAAACCCACCCATGTTACATGAACTATTTTAGGAGTTATAGCAACAAACCAGGCATCTTTATTGTTCTGTGTTGTTCCGGTCTTACCGGCAATATCATTTTCTAATCCGTACGTAGTGCGTATTCTGGCACCTGTACCTTCATTAATTGTTGCTTTCATAAACTCTACCATAATTTGCCTGTTTTCTTCATTAAATGACTGAACAGGAGAAATAGTTGGCGTATTCGTTTCTAGTATGGAATCCTGATAATTAGTTATACTACTAATTAAAAAAGGTTTAACGGCTCTGCCTTTATTTACATAACAAGCATAGGCTCCCGCCATTTCTTCGACACCTATTTGACCTGCACCTAGCGCTAATGATGGTAAATTGGGCAAATCTGCGGTGATGCCCATTTTTTCAGCCTGATTAATGACATTTTCTATTCCTGTTTTTTCTAAAACCTTTACGGCCACAGTGTTTACTGAATTACTTAAAGCCTGTTTCATGGAATAGTTCATGAAAACTTCGTCTTTATCACCGGAATTTGAAGGGGACCATCCCTCCAGATTTTTATACTCCACTTCTTCGGCAGAAAAATAGGTGCAGGGTGCTATTTCATTTTCCAAAGCTGCAGTATAAACTATAGGTTTAAAGGTAGATCCCACTTGTCTTCTGCTTTGAGAAATATGATCGTATTTAAATACTTTGTAGTTAATACCACCTAGCCATGTCTTAACAGCTCCGGTAGCCGGATCTATTGAAATGGAACCGGTATTGAGAAATTTCATGTAATGCGCAACACTGTCTATTGAACTCATTTCCACTTCTTTTTCCCCATCCCATGAAGCAAGACTCATTACTTTTTTACGTCTTAATGTATCCAGGGCCTGTTGCTCATTTAACCCCTGTGTTATTAGATTCTTATAGGCGGTTGAATTTTTAACTACTTTAAGAATTAAATCTTTATTGGTTAGCCAGGGAGCCGAATTACCATAACTCTTTTCAAATTTTCTTTGAAGACCTTTCATATGAGTTTTCATTGCCTCTTCTGCTAAAATCTGCATTTTATAATCGAGGGTTGTATAAATTTTGAGTCCTGAAGTATAAATATTATAAGAATTTCCCTTATCATTTTGCTTTTTACACCAACTTACAACTCGTTTTCGAACCTCTTCCCTAAAGTATGGTGCCAATCCGCTGTTATGATCGTAATCCGTATAGTTTAAGATCAACGGAAGCGCCATAAGGCTGTCTTTTTCAACTGTTTTAATAAAATCATTTTCTTCCAGGGCATTCAATACCAGATTTCTTCTTTGTAAACTTTTTTTAGGGAAAACTCTTGGATTATATGTGTAAGTGGCTTTAAGCATTCCAACAAGAACCGCTGATTCCTCAATACGGAGTTTGCTAGCTCCTTTGCCAAAGAATTTTATGGAAGCGCTTTCTATGCCAAAAGTATTGTCACCGAAGGAAACTGTATTTAGATATTGCTCCAAAACCTCTTCCTTGCTATATATTTTTTCAAGTCTGGAAGCAATTATCATTTCTTTGATTTTATCAATAGCCAAAAAAAATGTTCCATTTTTGGTTCTTGGATAAAGATTTTTAACCAATTGTTGGCTTAAAGTGCTTCCACCTCCGGAC
>JABDPH010000232.1 GCA_013042925.1 Eudoraea sp. | reverse complement strand
GGGGTGGAGACCAATCGCTCTTCATTACCAGAGAATTATTCAATACATCCGGTGGTTATAATGAATCTTACAAAATATACGAGGACAATGAATTCATAGGTCGCCTCTATAAACTTACCAATTTTATTATCCTTCCCGATCAGGTGCGAACATCAGCACGAAAATATGAGCAAATTGGGAATTTAAAACTCCAATTTTACTTTGGAATAATTCATCTTAAAAATTATTTGGGTGCAGATCCAGAACAGTTGTACCAATACTATAAAAGAAAAATTTCAACTTAATTACTCCGTAAATTTTGGCTTTATTTAGCCTCGTAATCAAGAATGACACCTTCTGAAATCCATTTTGCCAACGCTTGCCTGTTATCGTAATCCAGTATACGCCGTTGGTCCTTTTTATTTCGAATATTCCCAATTTCAATAAAGGTCATTGCGGGCAGGGTTTTCTTTACCAAATATAAATTGCTCCTGTCTTCAAAGGTTCCCGAATAACTTCTGTTTGGCTGGTACTTCTTGTATTTCTTTTTAAATGTATTGTGAATGCTCTCAGCAAGTTTTTTTCCATTCTTACTTTTCTCGTGGTAGTAGAAAAAAACATCTATATTTTGTCCTTTACTGCGGCTGTCTACATGGGTAACTACCAAACGTTGATGCTTGCCTTTATGCTTTAAATACAATTTATTGACTGCATCTACCCTTTGGTCTAGTCTGTCCTTTTGGTTTAAAGGAATAGTCTGGTCCGGTAAGACTAACTCGTCCTTATCCATTTCCAGAATTCGAGCATCGCGGATACCATCATCCGGGTCCCTTACAATAATATATACCAATGCGCCATGGGAAAGTAATTCTCTGGCTAAACGTAAAGTGACATCATAAGCGTATTCATCTTCCGAAATGGACTTCCCTGCAGTTTGAGTCATTGCCCCTGGATCCGGGCCCCCATGTCCTGAAATTAAATAATATACAGTTCCTTTTAAGCGCTCACTTTTATTGGTTACCTCAGCATATTTCTCACCAAATATTTCATAGGAATTAGCCTCATCCTTAATATTAGTTCCTTCTTCTTCCATTTCCTCGGTAGCTATTTCCGGACTTTCCACTGATGTTTCAGGAATTATGTAGGTCATTCCCTCGTACAAATGCATACTATCCCTAAGCCTTGGAAGGTTCAGAGCAATAAAATCATCATAGGTAATATAAGGGTCAACCCCTTGCTTGCGTAGCAAAGAATAAATACCATCTCCTTTTTGGGCAATTGCTGTATTTAGAGAATCCTGAGCAATCAAAATAGTGATTGGAAGACATAGGAGTAGAAAAAGAGAAATTATAGATTTCAGAGGCACAATAATCTTTTTTACAAAGATTATCAAAAATGTTGCCAAATTGCAAATACATCCGGACAGGAAAAATTGATAAAATATACTGGTTAATTGGTTTGATAGAATAATTTAATGATTTCTTCTGCTGGTTTATTCTGAGGTGTAAATCTGTTATCCATACCACCACCCGCTTTTTCGTGATTAAGAAACCACTTCCATACAAACCCCCCTGCAAACCAATCTTCTTCCCAAAATTCTTCGAAAATGGCTTTTTTGGCGTTTACCTGAGCTGCCAGGTTCACCCCTTCCTCTTTGCGATCAACCAGCCAGGGTTTTTTGGCTGTATAATCCATACTTCTATATCCAAATTCGGTAAAAAGCACTGGGCGGGAAGTTTCTTTTGCAAGTGCAGCAATTTTTTCTTTCCATGGTTTCCATCCTTCTTTTAATTGGTCTACACTTGGGGTTTTGGCATCGGATAAAGGAAAATAGGCATCTATTCCAATATAGTCCAGAGATTCCCAAAAAGGTGTTCGCTTATACTCATCCCAGTTGGAAGCATAGGTAAGTTTCCCTTTATATACCTTTCGGATTTTTAAAATTAAATTTTCCCAATATTGAGGCCTGTTGCTGACAAATTGCTCCAATTCAGTGCCAATACAAAGAATTTCGGCTTTAGTTTCCTGGGCTAACCTGGCATAAGTAAGCATAAATTTATCATAGGATGCCTCCAGAATCTTCCAGTCTTCCTCTGTTTCCATCTTTAAGCCCCCTGTGAATTCGCCACGCCATATCCAGATTTGCGGCTTAAGCATCACCTTAACTTTGTTCGCCCTTAAGAGTTGAATATATTGCCTGGCACCGCCCTGGGTTTCTCCATACCATTGACGATCCGTATCAAAAATTATTTCAGGGCTTTTGATATCCCTTATAAAACCGAAAGGCATTACGGCTGCATGATCCGCATGTATCTTCAGGAAAGCATCCACATGTTCCTGAACGGCTTTATCCCTGGAAGCAACAAAACTTATTCCATTGATCTTATTAACCGCTGATTGGCTGGTACAAGACAATTGGAGAAGGAACAATAGTAAAAACCCGTATCTCTTCATAGTTGATTTATAAGGACATATGCAAAAATAAGGTAATAAATCTTGATGTAATTTTAAAGTAGCCGTTAAGTAATTTTCTTTATATTCGACATAATAGCTATCAACCTCTCAACGGCATGGAAAATATTGTAATTATTGGGAATGGAGTTGCAGGTGTAACTGCCGCCAGACATATCCGCAAGAACTCAAACATGAGAATTATAATAATTTCAGCTGAAACAGATCATTTCTTTTCCAGAACTGCATTGATGTATGTATATATGGGTCATATGAAGTTTGAACATATTAAGCCATATGAAGACTGGTTCTGGAAAAAAAATAGAATTGAACTCATACGAGGTTACGTCAGCAAGGTAGATCATGAGAAAAAAGAACTACAGATTGAGGACGCCCGGGTATTAAAATACGACAAGTTAATTCTGGCTACCGGATCGAAACCTAATAAATTTGG
>JABDPH010000214.1 GCA_013042925.1 Eudoraea sp. | reverse complement strand
ATGCAATAGACGACCAATATTATGTTATGTTAAAGTACTATGCATAAAAAGGTACTATATTAAGAAATATTTAACATTTTTATGCTTTGCTAGGGGAGAAGGGTATATTGAAAATGGCGTATTCTAGGCGGGTTAGTTCAGAAGTTGCAGGATTTGTTTCTTTTAGCCGTAATCCTATACTTTATTTTCAGGCATCCTATTCCAATTAGATGATCCTTGCGTATAAACACTTTCTGTAAGCAAGGTTATTTAGAAAGTAATGTTTTTTTGAATTCCTTCTTTTAACCATTTTATACCACATATCTTTGCATCGTTTTTTAAAAATACAAACGAATAATTATGAGTAAAGTAAAAGAAAATGACGTAGTAAAAGTCCATTATACCGGGAAACTAAATGATGGACAAGTCTTTGATAGTTCATTGGAACGAGAACCATTACAAGTGGAACTTGGTAAAGGCCAGTTAATTCCAGGATTTGAAAAAGGTTTAATTGATATGGCGGTTAATGAGAAGAAAACAATCAGGATAGAAAAGCATGAAGCTTATGGCGAGGTTAATGAGGCACTTTTTCATAAAGTTCCTAAATCAGAGCTGCCTGAAGACATTAAGCCCGAAGTTGGAATGGGTTTAGTTGGTTCTAATGCCGACGGATCTCAACAGCAGTTCAGAATTGCAAAAGTGGATGCAGAGGATATTATAATAGATGCCAACCATCCCTTGGCAGGCCAGGATCTTGTGTTTGATCTCGAATTGGTTGAAATACTATAGAAAAGTCAATCCTAGCATAGAACAAAACGTCTTATCGCATTGGTAAGGCGTTTTTTGTTTTCCTTTTTTAACTTGATCACATCCCCAAACTGTTGTGGGATAAAACAAGCCGGCGTTTAAAACTACTATAACATAATATCAGATACTGTTGTATTTGTGCAGTTTTACTCACATATGCATTTGTTCTATAATTTATATTATGTCAAATAGAATTATTTAGAACTTACCTCCTATATTCTCTTTGGTCATTAAAATAACTCAGTATACTAAAGCTAAAATTCTTTTCAGAGCTGCTGTTTATCAATTATTTATAAATATTATTAGGTATACATACACGTAATAATACATCCGGTTCTTACTTGATCAGAGGAATAATCTTGCATGTTCCTAAAATTGCGTTAAACGATTTATTATTACAACTCACCGAATAAATCAATTCTTCCGTTAAAATTGCTAAATGCTTTATATAAATTCGTATTGTAAAAGAACCCTAAAAAAAATGAAAATGAAAAAAGCCCCTTTTTATTTGCTGTTCATCGCTTTAACAATTCTTTCTAGTTGCGGTAAAGACGATAACATTGAACCCACCGGAGTAAATGAAATAATTGTAGATGAATTAGCATACAATTTGACTGCCGTAAATGGTTCAGGTATTACGGGCATAGCTACCCTTACAAGAGATAGCAATGATAATACGACCATATTGATTCAGCTTGAAAATACCAATACAGAGGAACATCCCGCTTACGTACGCTTTAATAGTGCTGCTGAAGGTGGCCCTATTGCCATAACCCTGGAACCTTGTACCTGCGCTGTAAGTACTACTGTGGTAACCCAGTTAGATGACGGTACCCCAATTGATTTTGATAAACTCTTAAATCTGGATGGCCATGTAAGTATCCAGGATTCTCCTTCAAACCCAGCGGTTGTTTCCGCGGTGGATATTGGTATCAACGCAAACTAGGGCTCATTTCCTTTGAAAAAAATAACAATCCCTGACTTTGTACTAAAGTTCAGGGTTTGTAAATTTTTCCACACATCCTTCGGTATTCGTCCTTATTAACTCTTTTACACAGCAGTTTTTAGATCTTAAATTTCCTATCAGCGAAATATTAATTCATATTGGCGAATAAAATAGTCTGTTCAAAAAAAGTATTAATTTCTTTCGTAACTTTGTGTAAGAAAATAACCTATAAAATTGACGAAGATGAAAAAAGCCCCAACTTTTTTAATGTTCATCGCATTAACACTACTTTTCAGTTGTAGTGAAAGTGCTATAGAACCCACCGGTGTAAATG
>JABDPH010000213.1 GCA_013042925.1 Eudoraea sp. | reverse complement strand
CAATTAGGACTGTCCTGTTCTTCCTCTGCTTTAATCACAGTGGTTGTTTCTGAAACTCCTGTCATAACCGATGTTAATATTGATGATCTTCAAAACAATAACACGGTCGAAGTCATTACGGATGTTGTAGGTAGTTTCGAATACCAAATAGACAACGAAGCATTTCAGACAAGTAATGTCTTCACTAACGTCTCCCCTGGAATTCATACGGTTACCATTAATGATCTCAACGGATGCGGTTCTGTTACGGAGACCATTACGGTTGTAGGATTTCCTAGCTTTTTCACACCTAATGGCGACGGAACTAATGACTATTGGCATATTTTAGGAGTTTCCAACCTGGAAGATCCTATGGTTTACGTATATGACAGATACGGTAAACTATTAAAACAATTAGATGAATCAACTCTGGGTTGGGACGGTACTTTCAATGGCAAGGAATTGCCCTCCACAGATTATTGGTTTAAACTCACCTATACAGATTCGGAAGGTCAGCGTATTGAGGCCAAGTATATCAATAACCATTTTTCATTAAAAAGATAAAAGTTCCCAATTTTTAACGACTGGTCGTTTATCGATTAAGTGCAGAAAAACTTAGGCGAGATATACTAAATTTTAGGCCTTGGAGTTATAGTAATGATTATTTGTATAATGTTAGCCCCTTAATCTATGCGAACACTCGTTAGCTCCCTGTTTTGCATGCTCTTCTTCTGTATTGGAGTTGTAGCTCAGAACTCTGCAGATTGCCGTAGTGCCATCCCTGTTTGTGCCGATGCGCCAATACTGTCATTTACTGATGGACTTGGTGATGTAGACGATTTTGATCCTGATAACATAAGACAAACCGGTTGTTTGGAAAAGGGAAGTGTTAGTTCTGCAAATATTGAAAATAATACATCCTGGTATGTATTCAGGGCCGGAACAGATGGTCAAATTGGTTTTGATATAGAGGCGTTACCGGCTGTTGGTACAACGATTACTGCGGAATATGATTTTGCATTATACGGCCCGGATACGGATTGTGCTGATATTAGTAATGGAACGGCACAACCCATTAGATGTAATTACGAAGTAAATAGCACAAATTTTACCGGGGTAGGGGTTAATCCGGAAAATGGTCAGGAAGGTGCACCACCTTTAACAGCAAACCAAAATACGTATGATGAATGGATAGACGTTACCGAAGGCGAAATCTATTACCTTCTGATCAATAACTTTAATACAAACTTTGATGGAAATCCTGAGCCTTTTTCACTAACCTTTACGGGTAGCTCGGTAGATGCAGATCAGAATACTGCACTCGATTGTACACTTAGGGATGAATTTTTAGGATTGGATATCGTAGCCTGTGAAGGTGATCCCGATATTACTTTAACGGCTTTAAATTCACCAGCCGGACCAGATATTGCCACCGTTACCTGGACGGTAGATTACGATGATGACGGAACTATAGATGCAACCCTTCCCGGAAGCGGGCCACTTGGTGCAGAACTGGTGGTAACCAGCCCAAACTCAGGGAGGTACTTTGTCTCAATATTAACTACACTGGCTACAACAATTACAGATGACATATTAATTACGTATTACGGGATCCCCGTTTTATTACCAGATCCGGATGGGATTGTTATTTTGGACGACCTGTCCGATAGCAATAATGTAGAGTTTTTTGTAGATGGTGATGGGGATTATGAATATGCAATAAACGGAGGTGAATTTCAGGATGAATCTGTATTTATGGATATTCCGCCCGGATTGAATTCCGTTATAATAAATGACAAGAATGGATGTGGAACTACCGAGCCCATTGAATTTTTAGTAGTAGGATACCCCAAGTTTTTTACACCCAATGGTGATGGTATTCACGACGCATGGAATATTCTGGGGATTGAAACACTAACGGACCCCGTTGTCTTTATTTTCGATCGTTACGGCAAATTATTAAAACAACTTGATGAAACAACCATAGGTTGGGATGGGACTTTTAACGGAAGGCCTATGCCCTCATCTGATTATTGGTTTCGCCTGGAGTACGCC
>JABDPH010000212.1 GCA_013042925.1 Eudoraea sp. | reverse complement strand
GAATTAGGGGTTTTTGACGATTGTAGCAAACCTGGAAATGCAAATCTTGCCTATGCCATTTCTGAAGAGAATATGGAGGTGTTTTCCGATTTATTTCCGCAGTTTGATAAGAATAGATACATTTTGGCAAACCCCGGTTTTAATAACTGTTTTGTCCCTCGTCCTCACGAGAGGCTAGAAGATGTTTTAAAGGAGGCTAAATTAAAACACCTTGGTTTGACTAAAGAAAAAACCTTTGATGTACGAACAGATTACAAATACATGATTGTTTTTGTAGGACAATTTGTGGGATGGAAACGAATAGATGCAGTTTTACGTGCTGCTAGTATTTGGGAGAAGGAATTTGGTGATGAGCTTCTTACTTTGATTGTGGGGAAGCAGAAAAAAGAATACAACATTGAGTTGCAAAATTTAAATGAAAGTCTTGGAAACAAGAACACCTGTTTTGTTGGACCCTTGCTGCAGCCGCAATTGGCCAAATTATTTGCGGCCGCCAATGTTTGTACCTTTCCATCGAAAGCAGAACCGTTTGGTATGGTGTTAATTGAAGCTCTGGCATGCGGTGTTCCTGTAATAGGTGCTGATTCTGGTGGTCCAAAGGATTTTATGACCAATGATGTTGGCTATTTAGTGCCGGAAAGTGATGATATGGAAATATTCAGCGGCCATTTAGCCAATGCTGTTATTAAAGCGATTAAGGAAGACTGGAAAACCAAGATGTCCGAAGAATGCATCAAAGTGGCCGCACCTTTTTCAAATACCCTGAAAACAAAGAAACTTTTGGAAGACACAAGAGCTTTAATAGGTTGAATCATAACGCTTTACCATTGCACTATAAGACAATAGGGTAGCCGTAATCGAAAGTAGTTTCTGTTTACGGTTTTATTCACTAAAATTTCATGCTAATGTTTTTTTACCTAATTCATATTGCCTGTGAACTTCGACAAGTTCAATGACCATCATCATAAAGACATATCCCGAAAACTGTAATTTATTATTTATTTTTTATTGTTCAGATCAGTTCAAAGTATATAAATTACGAAAAAACCCAAATAGGATCCTAAGGCAGTACCCAAGGATCCTACTAAAATAGCAGGCAATATTAGGTCTTTGCGGTCAAAGGTTTCTGCAAGGGCAATAGCAGTGGTGCCACCACCAACATTAGCTTGGCTTACAATAGCGATCATTTCCCAATCACGATATATTAAACCGCCAATAAGTATGACCAAAATACCATGAAACAGAACAGCTAAACTGGCAAACAAGAGCAGGGTAATACCCACTTCTTTGAGTTCAGTAACAGCGCTTAACTCACAATAGGCACCAATCACGGCTAAAAAAATAAACACTAAATACAATCCTAAGTTATGACTGCCTTTTAGGTTAGCTACAAATTTGGTTTGTGCCAATACAATTCCTATTGTTGATAGTATCAGTATAGTTGGTATTTGTGGTAAGAGACCTGAAAGAACATCAGACAGATAATATGCAGCTAAACCTAAAAAAACCAACCATGTGAGAGAGATCAAATCAATACCCTCATCCTCAGGATGTGCTTTGTTAGTAACCACAGTATTTGATTTTGATTTGGTTTTATCTTTCCAAAAGCGCCTTAAAAAAGTAGGAAAAGACAGGGTGATTATTATCCATAAGGTGGTTATCACGTTGTCTACGGCAATTGTTCCCGCATACAGGATGCCTTTTTCTTGAAAACCATATTCTAATGCTACGGCATTAAAATTGACACTGCCTCCGGTATACGTACCGGTTAGCATACCTGCAATTATTTTTCCGTCGTCTCCCAAAACACCTTCTGGGGACAATACAACCCATGAAAGGAGTATTCCTAAGGTCGTGGCTAATGAGCCTATTAAGAACAAGCCAACCATGGGTAATCCGGCTTGTTTAATTGAGGTTAAGTTAACATTCAATAATAAATAAAATATAGAGATTGGTGCCACATACTTAAAAATTGCACTGTACAAGGCAATACTATTCGAGGCTGAAGGAATAAGCTTTAGGTTCGCTAGAACCGCTGTGATGAGAATCACAATCAAGGCCGCACCAAATTGTTTTCCGAATTTGGTTTTACCTGCATATAGGGCCAAAATCACGGAAAAACATAACATCACTAAAACATAAATTGGGTTGGTGATGAAGTTCATTGGTATTTATTTGTTTCGATGGTAAAGGATTCGTGAGCAAACTTCAAATTATATTCATAGAAGCGATCAAACCACCATTCTTCGTATTTGTCGGGAACAGTATGAGCATCTAATGCTTCTAAAGGTAGATTGTTATTTGCTAGGTTTTCAGCCATGGTTTCAAGATTCAGCAGATAGTCTTTCATTTGATCTATAAGGGTATCGGTACCGATTTGTCCGTGACCGGGCATCACTGTTTTAACATCAAGCGAATTCATGAAATCAAGCCAAGCCTTCCATTTAGAGATGTTGCCATGGGGTACGTAAGGGTGACACTTATTGAAGACAAGATCACCAGTGAATAAGATATCATCATCGGGCAGGTACAAAACAAGGTCACTTTCAGTATGGCCAGCACCTTTTGAAATTAGTTGGATTTTCCGCCTTGGGCCGTCTATTTTCCGAATACTATCCACATACATATCCGGTAACCGTGTTTTAACTTTTATGTGGCTATTTGTAAGGGCCTCATAATATGGTCTCCACAATAATATTTGTTGATATTCCCTTGATTGCTGGTCTCCTTTAAAGTTTTGATAAAGCGAGTCATAGTAAGAAAAACGTTCCAGTGCATGTTCTTTTTCAAATGCTATTTGCAAAGGTTCCTCTTTTTCTATTAGCTCTTTGGTAGTGGTAGTGCTGATAATTCTGACATCCTCTGCAAAAACTTGGTTACCTCGAATATGATCGTTGTGAAAGTGGCTATTCACCACATATTTCACTGGAGATAAGTCCATTTCCTGTAGCGCGTTCAGTAATTCCTTTGCAACATCAGGTGAAAGAAAACTATCAAAAATCAAAGTCTCATTTCCATTATCAACTACACCAACATTACAAATAGCCTTTCCGCCAAACTTGTGAATACAGCTGTAAATACCATGTCCTAGTTTAACGAATTCAAAATTTTCAGATTCAATTAATTTATTGTGCTCCACCTTGCAACTATGAAGCAATCCCGCCGTTAGGATAAAAAATATTGCTAACCTCATGTTTAGATTAATTGTACACAATGGGTATGTGTATGGTTTTGTTGCGATTGGGAACTAAGATAGCAAAAAGGGATAGAGGTTTTAGGATTTCCTCAGAAATACTCTAGCGGCTCTTAGGGGTCTTTTTTTAATTCAATTCTTTAGCATATTAATTTTTAGAAGGCTTCCTCAATACCAAAATAAATCCCGGTATTACCGTCCTGACCAATACCTATATCCATTCTTAGGTTCACATTTTCCTTTTTATTGAACAAATATCTGAGTCCGCCCCCAAAACTATATTTCAATTCCTTTAGACTTAAATCCGTTATTTCGCTCCCAACATCACCAATACCACCAAAGGCAACAAAACCCATTCTTTCGGTAAAAAATTGCCGGTATTCCATCTGCAGGGTAATGTAATTATAATCGCGATACCGTCCCTGAAAATACCCTCGCATTCTGTTCTGCCCTCCCAAAGCCGGTAGTTTATAAAAAGGTGCATTGCTGCTTACACTATTAACATAGAGGTTGGTTGCTAATACCTGGCCTTTGAATAACTTTTTGTAATAGCGCACATCAATTTCCAAAGAGGTAAAAACAAAATCACTGGGTTCCGGGTATACTACAAACTTAATGAACTGATAATGCCCCGAAGTCGGATAAAATAAATTATCCCTTCTGTCCCATATCCAATCAAAACCAGCACCAAAGAGTTTACCTCCTTCAAAACCTTGTACCAATTCATCGTTTAAGAACACATTTTGCTGAGGGTCCACTATTTTTGTATTGCTAAACTCGAGAAGAAATCCTGTTCTGTCTGCAAAGAACAAGGCTGGTGGCAGTTGTACTTCCAGCGAAATATCAAAGTCTTCCTTGAAAAAACCTTCTGTGCCATTTTCAATACTGTTTTTACCTATTCCCCAGAACTTATCCAGTGTATATCCAAAAGACAATGGCATTTCTACAACCACGTTGTTCTCATTGAAATAGATACTACTATTGAGTGAAAATTTGTATTGCTTATTTGTTGTATAATGTGCTCCAAAACCAATTTTAGAAGGTCTTAGCTCATCATTTTTCTTTGTATAAAAAAGAATAATGCCCCCAGCGCCTATCGCCGCTTGCGTTTCAGGGGAGTAAAAGGCATACGGATAGCCACTAAAAGCCACTTTTTTAATTTTGATACTGTCCTGGTTTCTTACTAGAATAGAGTCTATCGCATGCTGTCTATCTTGGGAAAATCCCAACATGGGAAAGATAATGAATGCTATGAGAATGACTTTTTCGATATTACATTTTTAAAGATATACTTTGATTAGCAATTGGCATTTACTTAATCATTGATTCCCCATCGTTTATAAGCGGATCTTAAGAATTCAGCATAGATCTTGGTATGTAATTCATAGCGCTCTGGGGTTAGCAATTCTTGCAGATCTATATTTTGCTTATCAAGTAATTTGTTCAATTCAATTTTAAATTCTTCTTTAGAATAGTGTTTATCCAAATCATCCAATCGTGATATTTTAGAAATATAATAGACAATGACCGCATTATAATCATCCAGTTCCTCTTGAGAGAATTCCATCTTATGTATTTCTTTATGAAACCACATTTGAAGGTTATCTTTTTCATCGGGTGTAAAAATTTGGACTTTCCGCTCTTCTTTCGTCAAATCCTGGGATTGTAGATTTGAAAACGTGAAGACCAATGATAGTAACAATACATATTTAAATTTCGTCATGGCATTAGGTTATAATTAGTATTCTAGTTGTAATATTCTTATTTTATTTTGTACTTCTATATGTAAACAGTAATTAGCTAATGAACAATACAGCTGCAATAAATAAAAGTTAAGTAATTGTTTTAGTTGGGTTTTATCTGATTAAAATTTTATCTCCATTTTCTCTCTTGCCAATACACAATTGGGAAATCTTTTTTGACATTTTTTTTCAATCTTCGCTAGGAATAGATCATTGTGTTCGGGATCATGATGTGTAATAGCAAGTTTTTTCACTCCTGCTCGTTCTGCAACTTCTATGGCTTGTTCATAACTACTGTGCCCCCAACCGCGGTGGGATTCTAGTTCCTTACTGGTGTATTGTGCTTCATGTACCAATAAATCCGCACCTTTACAAAACTCCACAATTTCGGGATTTATTGTGTCACCATGTTCTATATCTGTACAGATCACCACAGTTTTATCATTATCTTCCAATCGATATCCATAGGAATCCCCTGGATGGTTTTGTTTAATTACTTTAAGCTTAGCATCATTTCTTTTCCAGGAATCTCTATCTGTTTTCAAATAATTGAAAGTAGCGCCCATGCCTTCTAAGGGTACAGGAAAATATTCAGGTTTCATCTGTCCTTCAAAAATTCCCTGTAGGTTATCTATATTTCTGTCTTTTCCCATTGCTAGGATATTAATTACCAGATTTGGATTATACGCAGGAGCAAAAAAGGGAAATCCTTGAATATGATCCCAATGAAAATGTGTAAATCCTATAAATAATTCGTGTTGATCAAAGCCTTCTTTAATAAGGTCATTGCCTAAATTTCGAATTCCGGTACCAGCATCAAGAATAGAAATCCTACCATCATCCCTTGTTATCTTTATAGAGGTTGTATTTCCTCCAAATTCTAAATAATCCCGATCACAAACAGGAATTGAACCTCTAGTGCCATAAAATTTGATTTTCATTTGATTTTCACTTTGCTTATTTCATAACTAAATTAGCAAATACAGACCGAAAAGAAAATCGAAGACGATTTTCCGCCTAGTACTGTCCCAAGCAACCCGTCAAGCTGTCTGAATAATGCATGGGGCATGAAAGTCATGCCGGGGAGGTAGCTTATTGATATTCTTGGCAAACATTTTTATTCAGGTATCGAAAGAAAAGCCTTGTCTTTTAAATTTTGCAAAATTCACTATAATGAAGATGCCCACATAATCCAAGGTGTCGCTAAAAGGAAGATTACCGTATTCAAGACGGTAATTACAGCACCTTGTTTATAGATATCTTTCGATGGTAAAAAGCCACTCCCGACAAATAGAATATTAGAACTGGATGCCTGGGGTGTAATCGCGGCAAATAAATTAGTGGCGAACGAGAGCATAAAAGCCATTAGTGCAGCGGGTACTTCGGCATTGACTGCCACTTGTAAAAAAACAGCATACAAAGCCAGCAAATGCGCCGTCTGACTCACGAACAGATAGTGTATCAAAATATACAATA
>JABDPH010000210.1 GCA_013042925.1 Eudoraea sp. | reverse complement strand
GAATTATAGAATTATGTGAAGCTAGTCTTGAAGATGTAGCCGGAGCCGGAGCTCGGGTTGAATTCATGCAGCCCAATTTTACCATGTCAGATTTATGGGATAGCTGGACCACGCTTCGCCATTATGGTCGAATGAATATGCTGGAATATTATGAAAATCCAAATAGTCGGGAACTACTCAAACCAGAGTTGATCTGGGAAATTGAGCAAGGCCTGAATTTTGATGAGCAAGATGCAGAGAAGGCAAATATAATTCGCGCCAACTGGTACGCAGAATTAGACAGAATGTTTGGTGAATTTGATTTCCTGGTTTTACCTACAGCCCAGGTATTCCCATTCCCTAAAGAGATCCACTGGCCTAAGCAAATAAATGGACGAGAGATGGATACTTATCATCGCTGGATGGAAGTAGTTATTTTAGGAAGTTTAGGCGGCATCCCCGTTGTTAATGTCCCGGTTGGATTCGATACGCAAGGCAGGCCAATGGGCATGCAAGTCATGGGTAAATTTGGAGACGATAAAAAGGTATTGGAGTTTGCATTAGCCTATGAGCAGATCACCGGGCATTTAGACAAAAGACCCAATTTAATTGCTATAAATGATTAGAATTAAAAGCTAATCAACTCAATAATCCTTCTCCGGAATATTAAGGATTTACTATCTTCGGGAAAGTAACCACGTTAAAAAAATATTACATCATGAATTCAAATTTAGCCGTGTTAATCGATGGCGATAATATACCGTCAGCATATGTAACAGAGATGATGGAAGAAATAGCCAAATACGGTAACCCCACCATAAAAAGGATTTATGGTGACTGGACCAAACCACGTTTGACCAAATGGAAAAATATACTCCTGGAGAATGCAATTACTCCTATACAGCAATATGGTTATACCACCGGTAAGAATGCAACAGATTCAGCGATGATTATTGACGCAATGGATATATTGTATTCCGGTAAAGTTCATGGTTTTTGCCTGGTTTCGAGCGATAGTGATTTTACCCGCTTGGCAACCCGCCTGCGAGAAGCAGGGATGCAAGTGATAGGAATCGGAGAAAAAAAGACGCCAAATCCGTTTATTGTTGCCTGTGACAAATTTATATATATCGAAATCCTGAAAAACCAATCTAAAGAGGCCGTATCTGAAAGTGAAAAAACTACCCCTAAAGATAGTGTAGACAAAATTACTCCTAAGGAAATTAAATTAATTGCCACAACTATTAACGATACTTCAGACGATGATGGATGGGCTTTTCTGGGCGATGTTGGCAGTTTGTTGCAAAAAAAACAACCGAATTTTGACCCCAGGAATTATGGTTTTCAGAAATTGACTCCTTTAATTAAATCCCTTGGAAAATTTGAGATTGAGCAAAGAGAAAGCCCAAAAAGCAGGCATAAATTAATATATGTGAAAAATAAAAAAAGAGGCTAAAGATTCTGCATCAGGTTACTCCTATAATCCACCAACAACATGAAAAATAAAATTTTACATCATTTCTTAGAATGGTCGCAGTTAATTTTTAACCCCTCTCTTAATAATCCGGGCCAATTGCACCTAACCTCTTTATTTTTTAAGTGTTTTATGGCTAGCGGATTATTACTTACTGTTTCCTGTCGGGATAAAGAACCGCAAAATGATCTTGCTCCTACCAGTAGTACTATTTTAGATTACCCCATTCAGCCGGTACCCTTTACTTCAGTTCAAATTGAGGATCAATTCTGGACTCCCCGTATAGAAACCAATCGGAAAGTAACATTACCTTATAATTTTAAAAAATGTGAGGAAACAGGTAGGATTCGAAATTTTGCTATTGCCGGGGGGCTGGAAGACGGGGAATTTGAAGGCATTTTTTTTAATGACTCCGATGTCTTTAAAGTAATTGAAGGGGCAAGTTACTCACTGCAGGTACATGAAGATCCCGAACTCAAATCCTATCTGGACGATTTGATTGCTAAGATTGCGGCAGCTCAGGAAGAAGATGGTTATCTATATACCAACCGCACTATTGACCCTGAAAAGGCTGCTGACGGTGGAGGAACTAAAAGATGGACCAATCTCCAAACCTACCACGAATTGTATAATGTGGGACATTTGTATGAAGCAGCAGTTGCACATTATCGCGCAACCGGGGAAAGAACCTTACTGGATGTGGCTCTCAAAAATGCTGACCTGGTGGAACAGGTATTTGGGCCCGGCAAAAACATGGGGGTTCCGGGACATCAGGAAATAGAACTTGGGTTAGTAAAACTGTACCGCGTTACAGGAGAAAAAAAATATCTGGACCTTGCCAAATTTTTTATAGATCAACGGGGCAATGCAGAAGGTCATAATACTACAGAGGGGAAACATGCCGGGAAATATCAGCAAGACCACGTACCGCTCCCGGAACAAATAGAGGCTGTCGGACATGCCGTAAGGGCCGGGTATTTCTATGCTGCCGCTACAGATGTAGCTGCGCTGACCGGAGAAAGTGCTTATGATGAAGCGCTCGATAAAATTTGGAATAATATCGTACATCAAAAGATTTACCTCACCGGGGGAATTGGCGCAGAACCCAGGCACGAAGGCTTTGGCCCCAATTATGAACTTCCTAATGCAACGGCTTATACCGAAACCTGTGCCGCAATTGCACTAATGCTTTGGAATCAACGCATGTTTCTTAAAAGCGGAGAGGTGAAATATATGGACGTTTTTGAACGGACCCTCTATAATGGTTTTCTTTCGGGGGTTTCTTTTGAAGGCAATACATTCTTTTATCCAAATCCGCTTGAGGCCGATGGGTTCACCAAATTTAACCAGGGTGTTTGCGGCAGATCTCCTTGGTTTGATTGCTCTTGCTGCCCGGTAAATGTTGTACGCATTTTACCTTCGCTTCCGGGCTATATCTATGCAACTAAAGAGAACGAAATATTCGTAAACCTTTATATGGGTAATAAGGCCGAGATTGCCCTTGGAGACCAATACCTGCAGCTCAGTCAGACTACAAACTACCCCTGGGATGGGCAGGTTGAAATTGAAGTATTAAATACCCCAACTACAGCTGCAGTAATTAACTTAAGAGTTCCCGGATGGGTACGCAATGAAGTTATGGATGGCGATCTTTATAACTATACAGATGAACATGAACCAGCAGTATCCCTAAAAGTAAATGGCAAAAGTGTGAATCATGAAATAGTAGATGGCTACATAACTTTGGAAGAAAATAACTGGCAAAGGAATGATAGGATAACCATTACGTTTGACATGCCTGTGCGCAAAGTGGTAAGTAATGAACTTGTAAAAGCTAACGAAGGCAAAATGGCCTTAGAACGTGGACCCCTTGTCTTTTGCGCTGAAGAAGTAGACAATCCTAAAGGAATACTGAATTCTCAAGTGCCTGCTGATGAAGTATTTGACTATTCTTATGAACAGGACTTACTTGGTGGCGTGGGCAAAATAACAAGTCCAACACTTACCGCAATCCCTTATTATGCCTGGGCACACAGGGGAAATGGGGAAATGGCGGTATGGTTAAATAAGGTTCCTGTTCAATGAAGAATACAGTTTCTCCGTTGTTCGTGATTTTGGTATTCCTTATCCTTTTTCAGAGTTGTAAAACCCCCAGGGAAGAACCTAAAAAACAACTTCCTCCAAATATTATTCTGATCCTTGCAGATGATATGGGATATTCAGATATTGGCTGTTTCGGAGGGGAAATTAATACCCCTGTTCTGGACCAACTGGCAATGAATGGATTAAGGTTCACTCAGTTTTATAACGGGGCTCGTTGTTGCCCAAGCCGTGCCTCTTTGCTTACCGGTTTATACCCGCAACAGGCAGGAATAGGCCATATGGTATATGACAGGGGAACGCCTGCATACAGAGGAGATTTGAGTAGCAATGCGGTAACCATTGCCGAAGCTTTAAAAAGAGGGGGTTATTCTACTTATTTGTCTGGAAAATGGCATATTACCCCTTACGTCATAGATAAGCCGGATAAAAGTAACTGGCCAAGGCAAAGAGGGTTTGATAAGTTTTATGGAATGATCTCCGGAGCAGGCAGCCATTATGATCCTCGTTCTTTGGCAGAAGACAATGTCTATGTCCCTCCATCAGAAGATTTTTATAGCACCACAGCCTTCACAAATTATGCCGTAAAATGCATAAAAGAACACAATAGTGATTCTCCCTTTTTTCTCTATTTGTCATATCCCGCACCGCATTGGCCCTTGCAGGCACCTCCGGAAGCTATTACTAAATACAAGGGTAAATATGACAAGGGCTGGGATGAAATGAGAAAAACTCGTTTTGAAAGGATGAAGAAAATGGGGTTAGCGGATGAGGATTGG
>JABDPH010000204.1 GCA_013042925.1 Eudoraea sp. | reverse complement strand
GAATTATGCATGTTTACTTAATTCCTCTAACGCAAAAAGGAGCAACTTATTGGTTGCCCCTTTATCTTTTTATAAGAAAGTAATAATTCTAATAACAACCCAATAGTTGCTAATCACGAATTAAATTTTCTTCGTAACTTTTGTTTTATCTAATGATTGCTCGTACAATTGGTCGTCTTCCGCCGTATTAGGCGTGCAGGAAGCGGCTGCCACTAATACAAGGCAGGTAGCTAGTCCAAATAATATTCTTTTTGTGTTCATCGCAAATAAGGTTTTAATTATAAGACTTGATTCATTTTCAATTCAAAAATAATAAAAAAAAGTGGAACTCAATGCACGTTATCGGAAAAAATGTGCATTTTAACGATGAAATTGGTATTTAATCGGAAATTGAGGTGATTCATCGGGTTCGATGAACGGTAAATCTATTGCTTTAGATCATTTATGTTGTACCGTAATTTGCCGGGTATTCTCATCCACTAGCTCTATATAAATTTTGGTGATGGCAGGTGGCAGCAGGGCCTCGATCTTCTCGGGCCATTCAATAAATTGCCAGGCATCCACGGCAAAATAATCCTCAATTCCCATATCTAGGGCTTCGGTGGTTTTGTTTAGCCGGTAAAAATCAAAATGATAGCCTAATAAGGCCCCCGCCTTGGTATGGTATTCATTTACAATGCCAAAGGTAGGGCTACTGGCTTCATCTTTCCCATCTAATTCTTTAACGAGTGCCTTTATAAGGGTGGTCTTACCGGCCCCCATGGGTCCGTAAAAAGCTAGAATTCCCTTAGGGATAAGCTCAAGGAGTTCACGTGCAATTTCAGGTAATTCAACTTGAGTATAGATTATTTTCGACATTTGTAAATATTTACGTATATTAAGTATCAAAATTAAGTGAAATAATCATGCTTAGTTGAAGATAATGAGTTACTGGAGAAATAAATACCAGCAAGATGTTGTACTGGCCATACTTATAGTGGTATTGCCATTTTTGGCATATTCTCATTTACTCTTTAGTAATGACAATAATGTATTAACACTTTTTGATAATCATTTCGAGCATTGGTTTCAATCAAATGAAGTATTTGTTTGGGTTATCTTAAGTGATTTACTGCCATTGCTTTTATTATTAATAATGTTTTTTACTACGAAATCAACTTGGAAATATTTTCTCATGCCGCTAATAGCTCTTTATCTGACTGGGATTTTACATACAATTGATTATTTTAAAATTTCATATAAATACTTATTGTCGATTGAAGGTGTTAGTGTTATGATTCTGTTTAGTATTGTGATATTAAGTCTAGATCATTTAATTTTTAGGACATATAGAAGTAAAATAATCAAGACTAGACTTAGGTATTTGCTTCTGAACAAACTCTATTTAGACCAAAAAAATGTAAATAATAAAATAATTGCAATTAGAAAGGACAAAACCAAACTTTCATTAATGCATTATCTCAACAAAATATACTATATAAAGACAATTCTTAAAAATAAACTAAGAAATAATTCATACAGTAAAATAGATAATAATAAACATGGAAGAAGACGAAATGAAGCAATAATTATAATTACTTTAATTATGATTACTGTATTATGGTTTGTCGATAGTCAAATTCCAAGAGGAATCATAGAAGTAGATTTTTTCGGATTTAAAATCTCTAGCAATGGATTTAATGACGTCCAAACTTTTATATGGATTGTGAGCAGAAAATTCATTGTAATGGTATTTCTATCCTTATGGTTCATAACTTGTAAATATTGGTGGAAGTATGCAATTTTATCTCCATTACTGCTTTTTACGTACCAATTTTGGGAAGCATTTCAAAATGTGGAAAGTATAGATGCGATCGGGAATGCAAAGGTCTTTCCTTTGGTGCTTCTAAGCGTCCTATTGGTTATAATTACGTCAAGACTTGTTAAATACCAAACATCGCTTTTGGAGTTTTATGAATCAATAAACACGGAAGTTGATCAAATAATCGAGGAACTGAAGCATGAAAAAATTATAGAGAGCAAAAGAATTTACAATAAATTTAAGGACCAATTAAATG
>JABDPH010000200.1 GCA_013042925.1 Eudoraea sp. | reverse complement strand
GCATGATTCCTGGGCTCATCTGCCCATGCATAGCCTATCCAAATAGCGGCATCTACAATACTTTCGTCTAAGGTAGCGGGCTCCACTTTGGCATATAAACTTTTTCCAGGCTCTATCCTTGTACTGGTTTTTTCACCAGGCAACAAAATTGGGATGGGAATCCACGCCTTGTAAGCCGGTTTTCCTTTGCCATTTTCTAACCTATTCAGCAGGTTGTTTACCGCTCGTTTTTTAGATTCAATGGCGTCCTCATGCGGTGCCATGCGATAGCACGTAATAAGATCGGAATGTTGTGCCAGACGCCGGGAGACATTGCCGTGTAAATCCATTGAAGTGGAAATCAGGGTTTCTTTTCCCACAACTTCGCGAACACGAATTATAAAATCTCCTTCAGGATCTTCGAGCCCTTCTACACTCATTGCTCCGTGAATATCAAAAAATAAACCGTCATAGGGCATATTCTTCTCCAACATATCGAGAGTCTTGGAGACTAAAGATTCATAGGCTTCCCGTGTGACCATCCCGCCCGGAAGTGCATGAGCTCTCAGAGTTGGAATCCATTCAGCCCGCTTTCTGTTTAAAGAGTCTTTGTCCAGGAAAGGATAGAATGAGAACACATCCTCTGCAACCCTGGCATGGAACGCTTCTTCATCTGTTAATGCTGGTGAAAAGGTGCTCGATTCAATGGCTAATCCGGCAATTGCAACCCGTGGCAAGCTTTCATTTGTCTCCTTCTTTTTATCGTACTCTTTACAAGCTATGCCGAAGATAAAGAACAGAGGTAATATAAATTTGAATACGGTTTTCATGCCAGGCAGTTTTGGTTAATAATCTAAATGTACAACAGAATTTTAAAGAAAATAATCCCTTCTGGAAATCGGCATAATTGGAACAGGTTTATTTAATGTCTTTTTGCATGCTCTTCTGAACGGAAATCATAGATTGTTGCCCTACCTTGAATAATCCTTTTTGAGGGCGGTTAAGATCTACGATAAGTGTAGTAAGGGCAGCAAATGCCAATATCATCGGTATTACAGCAATTAAGCCCCTAGGTTTGGTAAAACCAGCTTTTATTCCAATGGTTAGCATGGTCATAAATGAAATGGCCATAAGCGTTAGCCATATGCTCATGGGAATCCGGTTGCGCAATCCTGCAGTGATTCGTTTTTCATGCAGGTCAATGATGTTATTAATAGATTGAATCATCAATGATGTATTTGTATTAGGCTTAGCCAAAGCCGCCGCGGATACTTCACGCCATAAAAGGTCATGTAGCTCCACTGATTTTATGAGTTCGTTGTTAATATTTGCACTACTTACAGCCCTAAGACGAATATCTGCATATTCCCTCAACAATTGTTTTACTTCTTTTTGGTGAACGGTGTCAATAAGGTCTGCTCTGAGGTAAGCAGTTCCAACTTCGTTGGCCTCTTCAAGAACGTATTGCTTGCGCTGGCTAAATTGTCCGGTGGCAATTGAAAAAGTAAAAGCCAGCAGAAACCCCAATACTCCAATTAGTCCTCCGATCATAGGTGTGAGGGTGGCGGGTTCTACCTCTTCCTTAAATACCTTGGAATGCCTGCTAATTTGATAACCAATTTCAAAACCGATTATTAACGAAATACAAAGAATTAAGTAAACAACAGGAATGGATAAGGAATCAAAAATTGAGGTATTCATTTTTTCTCTTCTGGTTTATTAAGGGTCAAAGTAATACTTAGAGCCGGATTCTTCTTAAAAATTCAGAGATTCCATCTCTGCAAGTAAAGTTGATCTAAAATAGAAATAAAACTTAACATGATAATCAAAAAAATAGTACAGGGTAAAGGACCAGGCTATTTTGGATGAATAAAATGCGAATAACTTAAAAAGGAGTACTTAAAAAACAACATATCCTTAGTTTGGCAGATACTTATTTTTTATTTGGTTTGAAGAACTTAATCCAGTTGCATTGGTTACTCTAGAATTCTTGAGCTCCTGCTAAAGTGATTGAAACATTTCCTGTTTTTTGTCCTTTTTCTACATACCTGAAGGCATCTGCAATCTCTTCCAGCGGATAAGATCTATCAATTATGGATTTAAACTTACCCTCCTCTATTAATTTCTTAACCAACTTTATGCTTCGCAGAATATTGGGGGGATACGGGAATTTTACTTTTTTTCCTTCCTTTCCGGGTATTTTGCCAAAAATGGCCGAAATAAGTGAGTAATATATATTCTGAGACCATGGTCCCAATTCAGAAGAGATATAAACTCCTCCGGGTTTTAAAATAGGACGGCATTTACCAAAAGTACTTTTTCCAACGCAGTCAAACACATAGTCGTATTTTTCGGAATCTTTGGTAAAATCTTCTTTGGTATAATCAATAACTTTATTTGCGCCCAATGATTTTACCAGACCTATATTTTTCGTATTACAGACCGCGGTGATGTCTGCACCAAAATGCTTTAACAATTGAACCGTGGCGGTTCCTATGCCCCCAGAGGCGCCATTGACCAATACTTTTTGACCTTTTTTGAGTTCAACTTTATTAATAATATTATATGCATAATGAGCACCTTCTATACAAGCCCCGGCTTGTTGATAGTTAAAACCCTGGGGCATTGTTGATATACCCTTGCTGGCCGGGAATACCAGATATTCAGCAAAAGAGCTTAAAACACTGTCGTCAAATCCAAATACCTTATCACCCACGTTTAATGTGTCTACTGCCTGCCCTACTTTAACAACATCACCTGCAAATTCTGTTCCCGGAATCTTTTTTTTAGGCTTAAAAAGACCCATAGTAAAACGCATAATAAATGGCTTTGCCCTGAGGTTGGCGCAGTCTGTTCTATTTACAGAGGTTGCACGTACTCTAACCAGGATTTCATTCTCCTTGGGTGCTGGTTTTTCAACCTCTTTTAGCTGCAAAACATCCGGGGAGCCGTATTTTGTGTATACAATTGCCTTCATTTATCAATTCTATTGTTACCTGGCCGGGAGCATATTCCGGATTGCACTAATTTTCCAATCATCTTCAATAGCTACCACTATAAAAGTGCTCCACATCTTTCTGGTAACTCCTTCGGGGTTTGTTATTTCATAACGTGCATCCACTATACCGCACAGCGGATTTAACAACCGTATAGATTCAATTTTCAGGGTTCTGGTACCCGGATTATTTTTGGAGCTTTGTAACATTCCTTTCATGGATTCCTGTTTACCCTTTCTCCATGTACCGGAAGAAACTAATTGATCTATATCTGTAGTTAAAATTCTTTTTAGAAGCAAGGTGTCTTTTTTTGCCCTTGCCATGGAATAATTGTCAATTAAGGAATGAATGTCTCTTGTTTGTTTTTTACTTGGAATATTTTCCTGTGCACTTAGGTTAGTGATTATAAAATTTGACAGTAGGAGGAGGAATAAAATATTTTTCATGTTATGTCAATTTATAGAACCCATTAACTTCCAGGGAAATTTCATAAATATTGATTATTGGATTAAGCCAATATTTTCTTTAACTCATCAAAATTTATAAGGTTAAGGCTTTCTTTTCTGTTTTTATCAAAAACCTTAAATTCAAAAAATGTATTTGTGTTCTCAATGCTATTACCAATTGGATGTTTTTTAGACAAAATGCCAACCCCCCAATCTGTATCAATACAACAGGAATACAATTTGGGATTAAAACGCGATTTTAAAAAAGCTTTCCACGTAGTGCCATTCCAATAACCACTTGCCGGAGAATTCCTGTATTCATAATCTTCTCTTGCGTGCCATTCTGTTGGTGGATTGCAATCATGAAGCACTATAAACCCGTCATCCTTGATAAAATCCAGTGAATTTTTAATATCTAATTCCACTTGCTCGGCCAGATGCAAACCGTCAATAAAAATCACGTCAAACTTTATGTCCTTAGATAAAATTTCATTTTTATTTAATTTTTCAAAAAAACTATCGCTGGTCATTTTAAAATCTATAGAACGCTCTTTAAATTCTACCCCAGGATCAACACTGAATTTTTTGCCTGCATTTATATGGTTATAATTGTCTGCAGGATTTCTAACGCCAATTTCCAAATAGCAGGTTTCGCGATTAAAGCGAGTTAATAAAAAATTTATCACCTCGGTTCTTTTAGGTGATTTTTTGAGCTCTGATTTAGTCAACTCAAGGGTGTTTTTATGAAACGGATCATTAACAACTCGACGACCATGTTTATTGTAGGTTTTGAGTTTTTTAAAAATGTTCATAGGGGCGTTTTTTTATAATGTTCTTCTATTTAAAACCATTGGTTAATACTTTGTTGAATGGCTCCAAACTTGCTTTGCAAATCAGCAAGCCTATCTAATGCGTCTTTTCCAATCTCCTGATCGGCTTCGTTCATCATATTATACAAATATTTAATTTGGCTTGTTAACATAGGTTGCTCATAAATTCCTTCAGAAGTTCTTAATTCACCAAGTACCGTTTTTATCTCTGACAACCTTGTTTTATCTGCCCGGGTAATTTTCTCTTTGTTTTCCAAAGTTTCCTGCTCGATTTCTAATTTGTTTACCAGCAACGATGCCTTATTTAATAAGTCGCGTACCTTTATTTGAAAATCAAACTGCGCACTTATGGTTTTGACTGAGATTCCTATGGTGTTTACCTTTGGATCCATTTCTATCTGAAAAGATTTTACCAATACTAATTTATCAATTGTCAGTTTGGCAATGTATATCCCTGGTTTTACAAGTGGCCCATTTTTATAAGTCTCTTCGGCCTTATTATTCCATGGACCGGTTGCTGTCATATCCCAGTTGAACCGATTAAAGCCCTTCTTTGCAGTTAATTTATTAGACACCGTATAATTCAGGAATTCGGTACTCATATTACGCGTTATACTATCTTTTGAAATCCCTGTAGTATCACTTATATAACTATTTACTATCTCCATTCCTTCATCCATAATTTCTAATTTCAAAGGAGAATTCATCTTTTCCTTCAGGAAATAATCAATAGTTACCCCTGGCCTTGGATATTTTGGAGTCTCACTTAATCTGGCCCCAGATGGAACTCTGTACCGAATCGCAGAATTGGGTTTAAACAACATATGATTTTTAATATTCTCGATATTTTCTTGTCTTAAAAGGTTGATATCGTCCAAAATCCAAAATCCTCTACCCATAGTTGCTAAAACCAAATCGCTTCGATGAATTTTTAAATCGGTAATTGGAGTTACAGGCAAATTTTGCTGAAATATCTTCCAGTTTGCCCCATCATCAAATGAAATAAAAAGACCGTATTCAGTTCCTGCATATAAAAGACCTTCTTTTACAGGATCTTCACGAAGTA
>JABDPH010000199.1 GCA_013042925.1 Eudoraea sp. | reverse complement strand
GAATTCAGCTATTCCCAGACTGTCTTGTTTTCCGGAGTTATAGTAGGGAATAGTCACTTGGATCCTGCTTCACTAAATGCAATTCCATCCTATTCGTTGGATGCGGAAAATTAACCGGTAACACCATCTCCATCTATATCCTTGTTAAGATGAGTCTCCAAGGCCTCCAGAGTTTTTCGGAGCAGCAGCCTTGTGTTCTCCAGTTCGGTTTCCAAAACGGCCACACGATCTTCAACACTGTCTGCCTGTGCCTGTTGTTTATCTAGTTCTTCCTGTTGAAGTAAATCCCAAAATATTCCCATACTGATTGTTTTTATTTATATTACCGATTTTTAGGATTCCTCATTCTCGGAATCCTTTTTATTGTTTTTTTTCATTTTGCGATAACCTCCTAGTAAACGTACTCCAAGTCTTGCGAAAAGGATAATGGCAATCACCATAAACACATCAATGCCATCCATATCCTTAGTTTATCAAAATTAAGTCTTCTTGTCCTCTTCAGGTGGTGGTGGAGGCATTACAAATGGCTCAGGTTGAGGATCCAGAGGTTTTAATTCTTTTCCTTGTAAAGCCGGATGATCTGCTGGCACAAAAGTGGCCCGGAATGTACTATAGGTCATGGGCATCATATCCGTAGGATCTCCGTTGGGTTTATGAATGTTTCCGCGGTAAGGAACTAAATATTCCCATACAACGTCCCTGTCAGGGGTAACTTCAAACAATCGGCCCTTTGGCCCCTCATTAATAAATGTATTACCATTTTCCATGCGGTGTGCCCCTGAAATAAAACTCCCGTAAAACGAGATGGTATCCTTGGCCACATAAGTCCATACGGGTTCTTCTTCCGGCCCGACACGGTCATTTACCATCATTTTGTAATTTCCATCTTCCATTAAACCGGGATCAAGTTCGTATATGGCTGAATAATGCAGACTATCCGGCCCCATTGGAATATCATTATTATATAGGGTAAGATTTCCTTCCCCTGGCGTTCCCTTTTCAATCCATCGAATATCGTGCTGGTAATAAAGCTTACGGTCTGTGGAATCTCCCATATGATAATTTTCGGGATTTCCCCAACGGAATAATATATCACCGCCCTTTCCACTGTTGCCACCCTGATGACCTGCTGCTTCTTCAGTAGATACACTGTGGTCAATTATAAATACTTCGCTCAGCTCAGGTGAGCTCAAAGCGATCTGATCTAATTCTTCATTATAGTTAATGGCATTAATATGAAATATATCTGAATAGGGGTTATCAAGAGTAAGGTTTCTACCACCCTTTCCCATTGTTTTTAAAATGTCCAGGCTGTCCTGTGTTATACGCGCAGGGACTGAATCTCCCACGTTAAAATTAAATAATTCCGGATGCTCCGCTACATTACCATAATTGGCTTTGGTTTCATCAAAGTCCTGAATCAGGTGATCTACTATGCGCCATTCCCATACAATTTTGCCTCCACTTGTTCCCTGAGGTTCAATTTCAATGATTTTTTCCATCCATGGCCCTGACCTGGGAATGAGTTCTGGTTTTCTTCCACGAGCCAGTGCATAGTCATAAGAAGAGGTTTCGTAAGCTATGGCCAGAATATTGCCATTGGGCATAACCGCAAAATCGTGATGTAATATTTGTGTAGTATCTGAATATTCAAAATCCCATAAAATTTTTCCATCCCAGCTAATTTTTTGGATCCGCCCATAGGGTCCACCAAATCCAAATACAGGGTAGTCCGGATCATTCTCGCCCATCACCACGGAACCATCGTCCATCAGATAAGGATTGAATGCTGCATAAGTCCCTTTCCATTCATGTACAACTTCTCCTTTTCTATTTACGAGATAGGTGTATGGCGAATTAGCTGCTGAGAACATTGCATAGCCCGGGCTAAGACCTTCTGTTGTTTTGGTTAGTCCGCGTGGGATATAATGACCGAACATATTTCGGTCCTTTTTGTCGGATTCTTTTTCAGCTGTTTGTTTGTCACCACAGTTAAGAACCAGGGCTACGAATAGAAGCACTCCGAAATAACTTAGAATTTTTTTCATTGATTTTGGTTTGGTTGATAAAGATTCTTAAAAATACACTATTAATATAATATTCGGAATTCAAGGTAAATCAGGGTAAAGGACGGACCATAATATCTTTATAAAAAACAATGCTTCCGGGGTCATGCCCCTGCAAAGCAAAAGTGCCTGTACCCAGCACCCTGTATATACCGTCTCCTTCCCGAAAAGGCTTTTCAGGTTCTGTATAATCAACGACTACGATATCATTTATTTTTATAATAATGCGCTTGCCTTCTACTTTTATATATTCTGTATACCATTCATTATCTCTTGCATAATTTTCCTTAATATCCACTATTCCATAAAGACTTCCTGTTCTTTTCCAATCGCCTTGTGAATTATTCACCTGCGCTTCATAACCGTACAAGGGCCATCCATCTTCCTGATATTTGGTATGGAAATAAATACCGGAATTCGCTCCTGGTTTTGTCATTACCGTTGCTTTGAATTCAAAATTCCGAAACTGGTGATTTTCCACATCGCCCGCATAAAACAAATGTGCTCTCTCGCCGTCAACTTTTATGGTACCATCTTCTACAGAAAATGTAGAAGCGTTAACCCCAACTTTCCACCCCTCAAGGTCTTTCCCGTTAAATAGTGAAATCCAGGCGCTGCTATCATTGCTTTTCATTTCCTGCGCTAAAGACGGAGTACAAATTCCCAGACAAAGAAGGAGAATAATCATATAGTTTAATCTTAGTTTCATCATGATTTAAGTTTATGGTGTGATTATCAGGATTTGAATTACATTTTTGCGAGGGCTCTTTCAACTACCTCATAGGTCTTCTCATAACTATTTTTCAACATGGTCTCCGCATCCATCGACTCCCAATATTCTTTATTGAAAAGTTCTACGGAAAATCCACCCCTGAAGCCGGACTTATATAATTTTGGAATAAGTATGTCAAACGGACATACACCTTCTCCCGGTAAAACTCTGTCGGAGTCTTTTAATAATTCATAGGATGGGCTTGATGGGTAATCGTTTATGTGCATTACCGGCAGTCTTTGTCCATTCAGAATATCCATAGTATCCCAATCATTCCCTCCACGGTGTACATGATAAAAATCGAGTAATATTGTGGCCTTTGGGTGCCCGGTGGCGATAGCAATGTGAGCACAATCGGCTACTTTATTCAGAGCGCCCATTCCCCAAAGTTCGAGTATTGGTGTGACCCCGGTTTCATCTCCGAGATTAAGGATCGCATTATAACGTTCGGCGTAATCATCAAATTTATTGCTATCCAAAGATTCAATTCCCTGAACGGGTGCTGCTATATATTTACCGCCCATGTCAGCAATAATCATCATCTCCTCACGCAATTGTTCCAGGGCTTTTTCCCTTTCATCAGGAATATCACTACACCATTTTGAAAAGCCAATTATGTTTTCAAGTACCAGCCCCCTGTCTTCCAGTTTTCTTCTTAACTCTTCAGCTTTGCCTCCTTTTTCCAGATATGCCTGTATGTCGCGCATCCAGAGTTCAACTCCGTCAAATCCGGCATCAGCAACCATATCAATTTGGACATCAACATCTAATTTATAATGTAAAAGGGTAGAGGTGTTCAAGCTTATTCTTACTGGCAGTTTCTTTCTTAATGAACTACTTTCAATATATGGCAGAGCCTGTTTAGTTGAATTAAAGGCATACCCACCTATTGCTGCTAACGAAACCTTCAGACTTGTTGCCAGGGCTTTTCTTCTGGAAATTTTATTTTTCATTATTCAGATACTTAATTGTTCCCTCTGAACCAATTCTTTAGTTCAATAAAATCTTAAAATAAAACAGGTCTAATATTTATTGTCTAAGAGAAACTACCATGAGCATCAAGATAACCATTTATTGCCTAAACAGAAACTATAATTATTCTTTCAGGAAGATCTGGTAATCTTTTTATTAATAAAATAGGTAAGCACACCAACACCTAATATTACAAGGCCAATTATACTTTCTACAGGTTTATCAATCAACAGATAAATCAAGACCCAAATACTAAATAAAATAAAGACTATTGGAAGTAAAGGATAAAAGGGTGTTTTGAAGTATGCTGAAGCAGATTCTTTTTTTCGCAATACAAAAACACCTGTTACCGTGAGGGCAGCGCTTAATTGCAAGATAAAACCCCAATACAACAGTACGCTTTCAAAGGTGCCTGTAAGTACATAGATGATACTTAACACCGCCTGAAACCAAACAGCCGCCACAGGAAGATTATTTTTATTAGTCTTTCGTAAAAAATGCCAAACCTTGTAATCTTTGCTCATAGCCTGCGAAACCCTTGGCCCTACCCAGATCATGGCGCTTATTCCGGAGATTAAGAAGAATGATATTAGGATATTTATAGTTTTTGCTCCCTGAATACCAAATAAATTCGTGGCATAAACATGTCCAATGTCAAGTTGTCCTTGTAATTCGCCCAAAGCTCCGTGTTTAAGAAATACGAACTGTAAGAGGACGTATAAAAGGGTTACCAGAATAGTACCCCTTACCAGTGCTTTTGGAAGGGTAATTCGCGGCTTATCTATCTCTTCAATAATATATGCTGCAGCATTCCAGCCGGTATAGGAATAACTCACATATACAAAAGCTATTGCAAATGAAGGAGTTAGAATCTCTGTTACCCAGGTATTAGAAAAATCCAGAGCAGAATCAACTTCTGTATAATAAAGGCCAATAAGGATAAGAGAAATAACCAATAAAACCTTAAACCAGGTTGCAAATGACTGAAATCTGCTACTTACATTAAGATTAAAGGAGTGTATAACAGATAATATAAGTATGACAGAAACGGCAAGCAAGGTGTTGTCAATATTTAATACATTTCCCAGATATACGCCTAGTGCCATAGCAGCCAAGGCTACGGGAGCTGCGAATCCCACAGTTAGTGAAATCCAGCCTGAAAGATATCCGATCAACGGATTAAACAATTTTGATAGAAATATATACTCTCCGCCAGATTTATTAATGGCACTTCCTATCTCGGCATAACAAAAAGCCCCTGTAATTGCCATGACACCACCCAGAGTCCAAAGCAATAGAATGGACCATGTGTTGGTCACATCCTGGAGCTGAAACCCCAGGCTTGTAAAAACACCTGTTCCAATCATATTGGCAACCACTAGTGCCGCGGCTACCTTCCAGCCTATTTTGTTCTTTATTTTATCCAAGTTCTAATGCTTAAAGTCGTAATTCCGATTCTCCATTGTTATTTCCAATAATTAAGTTTACAAAAAAAGCCCCTTATTATGAAAGGGGCTTTTATCTTAAATTGATGTTTTTACCATTTTCCCAATAGGATACGTGTCCCTGTGCGTATTACGGATACCCCACCATTATTTTCACCAAATTCTTTCCAGGCTTTCTTACGTGCTTCAACCTGATCCGGAGTAAGAAGCGCATCAATACCTGCCATGGCCGATTTAAAATCTTTATAACCCTGAATAACCATATGAGTCTCGCCATGCGTTGAACGACCAGAAGAGATACTTCCTAAAACAGTAAGTCTTACATCTGATTTAAACGAAGAAAAATATTTTTCCCTGGCTGGCAAAAAGGCACTGGGATCTTTCACATGAATGTAGATATAATTTTGAATGGGCCAAACATTACCTTCTGTAGCCGGCCCATGGGTAGAAATACCACGTCCCATAAAAGAACTAAAGGAACCTTCGATATGTTGGTTTACCCTTGTTAAAAACAAGTCCCAGGAATCGCTCTGAGTACCGGAATATTGATTTCCCATGGCATCCAGGGAACCTGAAAACCCAATGGAATGGCTATAGTTATTATCGCCGTCACTAAAGTGGTTCTCAAAAAAACGAACAGTTACACCATCATTTTTATGTTCTTTAAAATAGTCTTCTACAAGTTTTAATACTGTAGCCTCATTTTCAGGCTCCACACTAAAATTGTAATAGGTCCAATAGAAATCCTGAGCGCTTATAGTGAAGGTCACTAGCAGCAGTGAAGAAAGAATTAATTTTTTCATTTTGTTTTGGTTTATAGTTGTTCGTTAAAAGGTACTTAAAAAAAACCATTTATGGTATATAAACACATAAAATACAAGCTATTACATTGATAACTTTTACTTAGGTAGTCCAACAGTTGAGTAAGAGTTGGTCAGCTATGGATTTAAGTTGTTTACAATACTAGACAGGAGGGGAGAATTCAGTATAGGGAATGAAGAATCAGGGCGCTTAATAACGCAATTAATGAATTTAAAAATTAAACGAAAAAGAAAATTTACCTGGCTGCAATGGTAGAGTCAATATTACCCATGGAAGCAGCTATAGCTCGCTCAGCCTTGAGAAGCAATTCCGGGACATATTCTTTATAAAAAAGAATGACTACAGCAATAAGCAACACAGATAGTACTGCTGTTAGAATCCGGGCCGAAAGTAATTTTTCTGAAGCTTCCACAAAAAAATTTATGTTAAAGTTGGTCCTATAAAGATAGTAATATTTGAAGTATTTAACAAATTCTTAACAAATTAAGTTTGAACGAATATTTCAATGAGGTATAAGGAGCACAAATACATA
>JABDPH010000188.1 GCA_013042925.1 Eudoraea sp. | reverse complement strand
TAATATCATCCATGGAATCGGATTCCTCAATGCCCAGCAACACCATTAATCCAAATGCAATTTTGGAGATTGTCTGATCATTTACAACTACACTGGCAGCCGATACTCTCTGAATTACCGCCCTCATAATTCTTCGTAATTATCCATTCTATAGGTGTCTTCAACCCCTGTTACAATCTGTACATAACTACGATAGCGGCTCCATGAAACCTCATCATTTTCCAATGCTGCTTTGACAGCACATTTAGGTTCATCTAAATGGAGGCAATTGTTAAATTTACAGTCACTCTTCAATCTAAAAAATTCGGGAAAATAATCGCCGATTTCATCCTTGTCCATGTCAACAATTCCAAATCCCTTAATCCCGGGTGTGTCAATAATCCTGGCTCCAAAATTCAGGTCATACATCTCTGCAAAAGTTGTGGTGTGTTGTCCCTGCAAGTGTTGGTCAGAAATTTCCGTAGTCTTTAGATTAAACTCTGGTGCTATGAAATTTATGAGTGTAGATTTTCCCACACCTGAATGCCCGGCAAACATACTTGTATGAGATTTCATCAAATCTTTTACCTTATCCACATTCTTGCCTGTTTTTGCTGAAATCTCAATACATGTATAACCGATTTCGCTGTACAAGGCAGCCAAATACTTTACTTCGGCTAACTCATCTTTATTATACATATCTACTTTATTGAAAAGAAGTACTGTTTTAATATCATAAGCTTCAGAAGTTGCCAGAAAACGATCAATAAAAATTGTATAAGTCCTGGGATTCTTCAGGGTAACCAATAAAAAAACCTGATCAATATTTGCGGCTATTATGTGTGTTTGTTTGGAAAGTTTAACCGACTTTCTAATTATATAATTTTTGCGATCTTCAATTTGGGTAATAACACCTATAATCTCATCGCCAATCTTCTCTACTTCAAATACCACAATATCCCCTACAGCAATAGGATTGGTGCTTTTAATTCCTTTAATTCGGAATTTACCCTTTATTCGGCATTCATAAATATCTCCCTCTTCAGTTTTTACGGTATACCAACTGCCGGTAGATTTATAAACAATTCCTAGCATAATTGTTTGTATTTCAATACAAAGAAACAATAATACTTTAATTTGAAACGGTATATTTGGTCAGGAAAATCCTAAAAATTAGTAATCTAAACAACAATGTATGAAAAAAGTCTTTTTTATTGCCTTCCTTATTCTAGCCGCAACCCTAGAAGTAAACGCTCAACAATTTAAGGTAATTACCAGTGTGGATTCTATTGTACCTAATGGTGTGGGTAGGTCGCGGATCGTAAATACCATGGAAGAAAAAGACTATAAAGAATATACTTCATCCCAAACGGATGAAGACAATACAAGAAACAAATCTGATCGTGGTGAGATTCGTGTAAAGAATTATGAGGAAACAAAACTGCTTAACTTCTACAATATTGGAGGTATACGTTTTCAGAATATAGCAGCAAATGATACTATGATTACTTCAATGATTGATACAATGATTAAGGATGGGTGGGCACTGGCATTTGTGACCAGTGCAGTTGAAAGTGCAGGTAAGGGTGACAACAATGGCATTTTTATCACGCGCTATATCTTCAAAAAATAATTCCTTATAAGAGAAAAACCCGGCTAATGCCGGGTTTTAATTTTAAAATTGACAGAACAAATTAGTTCTTAAAAACTATTCTACCACCGGCTAAAGTTGTTTTGTTTACATCTTTTGGATTTCCATAAACATAAACATCACCCCCCGCTTTAACGTTGATATCTAATTTTTCTGTAGCATAAAGCTCTGCCTCTCCGCCGGCCGATATCTTTACACTAGCTACCTCTGTTAACAATTCCCGACCTTCAAATACTCCCCCGGTATTCAATACTATAATTTGATTTTTTGCTAATCCGGATGCTTCAATTATACCTCCTGTGACTGCCTTCATCTCCACATTTTCTACATCCATCCCAATTTTAATTTGTGCTCCTTCCTGGGCCCTAATTGTTATATTCTCTTTTTCCACAAGTTCATTACAAACAATTTTAGCTCCCTCATTACCGTCAATGGTCCTTAAATCTGTATAATAAACTTCAACAAATGTATCTTCACCCTGAAATTTCTTATCCAGTTCCATACGTAATTTTAACACGCCATTTTTATTTACGAATTTGATGTCATAAACGTTATGGCCTTTTATGACTATCCGATTGATATCAGACTTAATAAGGTTAACTTCTATTAAGTCATAAACCTTAATTTCCTGAAAGTCACCAACCTCTTTTTCCAACATACTTTGTGAAAAGGAATTTAGGGTAACAATCACCATACAAAGCGTTATTAATGTTTTCATATTTATTTGTGTTACAAGTTTTATTAAAGACTAGCTCCTTCCCATTTTGTTACACTTTTAAGGCAGTATTATTAATAAAGTTTGTTAAAGAGAATATCCTTTATTTTTTCAAAGCCTCCGCATTAATTATTTTCTCCTGATGATTTATTGATTCCTGGTGAATAGCCTTAAACATGCGAAGAACAAATTCTTCACTCAAACCTTTAGATTCGCCTTCAAGGATCATTTTACCCAATATTGAATTCCAACGGTTGGTCTGAAGAACCGCTACATTGCGCTGTCTTTTTAATTCCCCAATCCCGTCAGAAACCTTCATTCGTTTGCCCAGGGTGTCAATAAGCTGATTATCAATAATATCAATTTGGGCTCGGAGGTTACTAATTTTTTGGTTGTATTCAGCTTCCTCATCCGTTTCTTTTCTAATTTTTAAGTCTTCCATGATTTGTACTAATTTTTTTGGAGTTACTTGTTGTGCGGCATCGCTCCAAGCACTATCGGGATCATGATGCGTTTCAATCATCAAACCATCAAAATTAAGATCGAGGGCAGTTTGTGATATATCAAAGATCATTTCCCTGTTCCCGCTAATATGTGAAGGATCATTAATCAAAGGCAGATCCGGAAATTTAGTTTGCAGTTCAATAGCCATTTGCCATTCTGGTATATTCCGATATTTGGTTTTCTCATAAGTAGAAAAACCCCTATGTATAACTCCTAACTTTTTAATATTAGCTTTTGACAATCGCTCAACTGCTCCCAGCCATAAAGAAAGGTCAGGGTTCACAGGGTTTTTGACAAGGACAATTTTATCTGTTCCTTCCAAAGCATCGGCAATTTCCTGAACTATAAAAGGGCTTACAGTAGATCGGGCACCTATCCAAAGTAGATCCACGTCATGTTCCAATGCAAGATCTACATGGTTCTTGTTTGCCACTTCAGTGGCTGTTTTAAGTCCTGTTTCTTCCTTGACTTTTTGTAACCAATTAAGACCAATTGCTCCAACCCCTTCAAAGTTACCCGGCCTGGTTCTCGGTTTCCAAAT
>JABDPH010000186.1 GCA_013042925.1 Eudoraea sp. | reverse complement strand
CTGCAGACCCGGTCACTCTATTCAAAGAGCCGTCGGGCTGGCGAACCTCATCCATACCACCTTGCATATCAGCAATTTTTACCGGTGCGCCCCAAGGGACTTCGAAACCTTCGGCAAATTGATTTTCAACCTTAAAAGTGCCATAGTGAATAGGGAACTGAAAATAGGAAGGCACACCACTAGCCCCACCTAAAAACCAAAGCTTCCCATCATCATCATGGGTAATACCCCACTGTGCCCGGTTGTACCCGGTTTTTTCCCTTATAACTCCACCCGGTGTTTCTTTTACCCTGAAAGCATTTACCGTACTGTACAGCCAATTATCCATACCCCAATACATAAAAGCCTGTTGGTGTTCCACATTCCCGGAGCGACCATATTTATTGGTGAAAAATTCTTTTTTGTCTGCTTTGCCATCCCCATCGGTATCTGAGTATTTATACACATTATCTTCATCTGAATTCATGGTTAATACAGCATCTTTTCCATAGGGGAGTACAAATCTGGGAAAGATTAAGCTGTCTACAAAAACACCCCCGGTTTCATATGTTCCGTCCTTGTCTCTGTCCTCCCAGCGCGAAATTCTACTTACCGGTTCCAGGGTACCATCTGAATCAGCGGTTAGCATATAAGTGCGCAGTTCCAATACGTACATACGGCCGTTTCCGTCAAAGGAAATTGCCCCCGGTTGTTCAATTTGTGGTTCTGTCAGGATAGGTTCTATTTTATATCCCGGAGGTAAAAGAAATCGACTGGCTTCTTCGTCCGGATATAAAGGAAGTACCGGAGGTTTAGGATCCAGGTCAATACCTTGCCAGTTTTCACTTTCCGGATCTTCATCTTCAGGAATAGTTAAAACAGGTAAGGTGTCCGACATGGAACTAATTACTTTTTCAATAGGGTGGGGAGCCTCACTTTTTGGATTACAGCCGGGGAATACAAAAACAATTAGAAGTAATAAGAAAAAACTATTATAGGCCGGAATTTTTAACTTTCCGGATAATTTAGTTATCATACTTTAGAATTATAACAAGCTGTGAATACTATTCCTGAAGAATGAAAATTAATTATATTCGGCCCAACTTACAAGTATTTAATAAAACTTTACAAAACAGAATTTTGAAAAATCACCTTATTTATGCTTCGTAACCTTTCTTTGAGTATCCTGATCCTTTTTATAGCAAGGTGTGAACATAAAAAGGAAGAAGCAATATCCGGGGAGATGAAACCTCCTAATATAGTCCTGATTTTTACCGATGATCAGGGTTATCAGGATGTAGGTGCATTCGGAGCTCAAGACATCCCTACGCCGCATCTGGATAAGATGGCTAAGGAAGGAGTTAAATTAACTAGTTTTTATGCCGCGCAGGCAGTCTGCTCGGCTTCAAGAGCAGGACTGTTAACAGGCTGTTATCCTAATCGTATTGGGATTCACAATGCCTTTATGCCAGATAGTAAAATTGGTTTAAATCCTTCTGAAACAACTATAGCCGAAATGCTTAGATCAAAAGGATATGCCACCGGCATTTTTGGAAAATGGCATTTAGGTGATCATCCGGATTTTTTGCCTGGCAAACATGGTTTTGATGAATATTTTGGAATTCCCTATTCTAACGATATGTGGCCATTTCATCCACAACAGGGTCCGGTGTTTAATTTTGGACCTTTGCCTTTATACGATAATCAAGCCATTATAGATACTTTAACCAACCAGTCACAATTAACTACTCAAATTACAGAGCGCAGCGTAGATTTTATAAATAGGAACAAAGACCGTCCATTCTTCCTCTATGTACCGCATCCACAACCCCATGCGCCTTTATTTGTATCTGATAAATTCAGGGGAAAGTCGGGTAGGGGATTATATGGGGATGTTATTATGGAGATTGATTGGTCCGTTGGACAGATTTTAGACGCTCTGAAAAGCCATAATCTTGATGAAAATACGGTTGTTATTTTTACTTCTGATAATGGTCCCTGGTTGTCCTACGGAAATCATGCCGGTAGTGCTCTGCCATTTCGTGAAGGCAAGGGTACTGCCTGGGAAGGAGGGCATAGGGAACCATTTATTATGCGATATCCTGCCGGTTTAAAAGGAGGCCGTACTATTGATGTTGCCGTAATGGCTATAGATATCTTACCTACGATTGCAGCTATTACAGGTTCAAAATTGCCTGAAGCTGCTATTGATGGTAAAAGTGCTTGGGAATTGCTTAAAGGAGATAGCAAAAAGAGCCCACAGGAGGCGTATTATTTTTATTATAGGGTGAATGAACTTCATGGTATCCGATACGGAAAATGGAAGCTTTATTTCCCGCACAATTACAGGACCATGAAAGGTCAGCGACCAGGAAAGGATGGTCTTCCCGGCAATTATGTGCATTTAGATTTAAACGAAATTGAACTTTATGACCTTTCGGAGGACCTTAGCGAAACCACGAATGTAGCTGCTGAATATCCCGAGGTTGTGCAAGAAATAGAAAAGCTGGCAGATAAGATGCGAAAGAAATTAGGGGATTCATTGAAGGATATGGATGGAACGGATAACAGACCTGCAGGTACCATTGAATGAGCAAGCCATTTAAGTTTAAACAATTTACAATTTACCAGGATCGCTGTGCTATGAAGATTGGTACGGATGGGGTTTTGTTAGGTGCCTGGACGAATATTTTCCATTCACCTGAATCTATTTTGGATATTGGAGCCGGCACTGGCGTCATTGGTTTAATGATGGCCCAAAGATGTTCAGCGGGGAGTATCGATGCCATTGAAATAGATGAAGATGCTTTTGAACAATGCGTTGAGAACTTCGAAGCCTCTCCCTGGGCCGACAGACTGTTTTGTTATCATGCTTCTCTTGATGAATTCCTTGATGAGGTTGATGATAAATATGACCTGATAATTTCCAACCCCCCTTTTTATTCTGAAGAAGTTTCCAGTGGTGATAGTGTAAGAGACCAGGCCCGGCAGAATAGTTCCCTGCCTTTTGGCCTTCTTTTAAAAGGGGTCTCTGAACTACTTGCTGAAAGTGGCATTTTTGCCTTGGTAACTCCTTTTAAAGAAGAAAAGAAAGTGCAAGAGGAAGCCTTAAAATTTGGTCTATGCCCCATGCGTTTAATGCACGTAAAAGGACATCCGTCTTCTGAAGTTAAAAGAAGTTTTATGGAATTTCAATTTAAAAAAACTGATGTTTTAAGAAGTGAACTAACTATTGAAAAGTCAAGACACCAGTATACCGAGGAATATATCGAGCTTACTCGGGATTTCTACCTTAAGATGTAAGTTTAATCCATTCTGTAAATGGGCCGGGTGAGACAAGTAGGACCACCACCACCTTTGTAACTGATTTCTTTTCCCTCATAAGTATAAACATTACATCCTGCTTTTCGCAAAGCATTTTCAGTATGTGAATTTCCTGCTACCATTACGCATTCCTTCGGACCAACGGCCAACACATTGCAACCCATGGATTCAAATTCATGTTCGGGTACTTCTACAAAAGAAAATCCACGTTGCAATAATTCATTCCTGAATGAAATGGGCATTAGCGGGGAATAAACGACTGCCAGATCTTTATCAACCGGACTTAAAATAGACATTAAGTGAAAGACATCAGTTGGGCCTTTGTAATGCGGAAGTTCTGCTACCAATACTTCAATATTGTAAGGTGCCAGCAGTTCTTTTAGTTGTTTGATGCCTGATAAATTTGTGCGATATGTATGCCCAACGGCCAGGGTATTTTTGTCCAACCATGCAACATCTCCTCCTTCAAGGGTGCCAGGGGTTTTTATGGTTCCAAGAACCGGAATATTGC
>JABDPH010000183.1 GCA_013042925.1 Eudoraea sp. | reverse complement strand
GTATTGCATATGACTTTGGTGTTAGTCGTGTATATTATACGAATAGTGAAGGAAATGTGGTAGAATTAAAAGATAGCTTTTTGGTTATCCTAAAAAAAGACAAGGATGGTACCTGGAGACTTCATCGGGAGGTAGCGTCATCAAATGTTACTGATTGATATTCCTTAAATCAAATAAAAAACTTACCATCAATAGAAAAAACCTCCCATATAGATGAAATTCCATATGGGAAGGTTATTTATCAATTTTGTCGCCTTTTTGCTGGTTAGCAGAAAAAGTCTATCTATTGGGTTGGGTCACACTACCTTCTGCACGGAATTCTGCCACCCCTGTTTCTGTATTGAAGAAACCTGTTGTGGAGATAGTACCTGTTGCACCTTCGAATTTACCAAAGCCTTCGACCACCTCATAGCTGCCAGAGGCAGGCCCCTCTAAAGATATATTGGAAACCCCTAGAATACGAATGCCGTCACCCTTTTTATTCTTAAAAGTAATATTTAGGGTAACGGACAGGATACCTGCCTGAAGATCCAGGTTACAAGCCTCTGCAATCAAAGGGGAATTCATGTCATCCAGGATACCAAGATGGGTAGCGTTTCCTTCTACCTTGTTGATTTTTGCTGCAACCAAAGGTTCACCTTACCCAGGATCGTTATCGCCGGTACAAAAAATAGGAACTTGGGCAGAAGGGCTGAAGATGAAGTTCCCCTTAAAAGGAACAGTTTTCATTTCTTCAGACTTTTTAAGGGATGCTTTCATATAAAGTGCATTCTCACCTACTTCATCTTTCTCACATCCAATTGTCGCAAAATAAGATTATGAATCCAGCTAAAAATAATTTTACATTTCTCATTATAAAAGGATTTAAAAGTTTTATATCTTCAAATCTATTTTACCCGTGAAATATAATGAAATGATGTAGGTCATTTCTGACTAATTTTGCTAAATTGAATTAAGACCACAAACGGTATAGTGCATACATGAGGCCGTTTTACACAACTACTCACTACTATGGCATTTAAAAAAGAGACAAAGAACAATGAACTCTATGTTTACATGAATGGTAAACTAATTTATAAAAAATGGTTAGATACTGGCGCATTTAAAGTTTTTGATCTGCAGGCTTACGACAAGTTTACTTTAAAGTCGATTAAAGACAGTGAATAACAGTATACAACAATAGCCATAATTAATAACAGAAAATGAAAATTGCAGTTACAGCAGCAAGCGGACAATTAGGTTCTTCCATTGTAAACAGACTAAAAAAAGAGATTGGCAAAGAGAACGTGATTGGGATTGTTAGGACACCGGAAAAAGCTTCTCACCTGGGAATTGAAGTTAGAAAGGGGAATTACAATAGCCGTGAGGATTTTATTTTAGCTTTAAAAGGAATTGATTCGGTCCTGTTAATTTCAGGAATGGACGATCCAGAAAAGAGAATCCAACAACATAGGAACGTAATTGAAGCCGCCATCCAGAATGGTGTGCGGAAAATAGTGTATACAAGCATTATTGGTGATGAAGAAGAAACTTCATTTAGCCCAATAGTAAAAAGTAACCGTCAGACTGAAAAGGATGTTAAAGAATCAGGGTTGAAGTGGGTTATTGGGAGAAATGGAATTTACATTGAACCTGACCTTGAATATATCGATATTTATGTAAAAGAAGGTGAGATTAGAAATTGTGCGGGTGAAGGAAAGTGTGGCTATACCAGCAGAGAAGAATTAGGTTTTGCTTATGCACAAATGCTATTGAACGACAAGAATTACGGGCATACATATAATTTAGTAGGCGAACCAATAACACAGACCCAATTAACTGAACTTATCAACCAGGTGTTTAATACAAGCCTGACATATAACTCAGTACCGGTAGACATTTATGAAAAGGAGAGAAGAGCAGAGTTAGGTAATTTCATAGGAGCCGTAATTGCAGGCATTTATAATGGAATTAAAATTGGCGTTTACGATGTCCCCTCTGATTTTGAAAAAGCTACGGGAAGAGTTCATAAATCACCCTTAGCAATGATTAAAGCATTTAAAAAATAATGAAACTGGTACCAAAAATATAACTGCAATTAAAATGGATTCGAGTACGTCCCAATCCACACCTATATAAGGCGTAGCAGGTTAGAATTACCAACGTCTATACTTCAAAATTGGTAACTTAAAACCCGAACTGCACTTATACGATAGCATTGTGCTCAAATAAAACAAGGAAATGAACACAGAAGAAAATCAACCTTTTCTCAACCAAATTGGAAAGCAATTG
>JABDPH010000177.1 GCA_013042925.1 Eudoraea sp. | reverse complement strand
TAATTGGTTTAATATGTATTAAATATTTAGCTTTTAAACTATCTGAAATAGGTTTTGCTTCGGGTAATTTTTGTTTAAAAGGATCTACTTGAACTCCATTTTTCCAAAAACGATAACACACATGTGGCCCCCCGGTGTTTCCGGTCATACCAACCCATCCGATAACATCTCCCTGTCTGACAAATTCTCCTCTTCTTACCTTTTGTTTTCTCATATGCAGATATTGGGTACTATAAGTGCCATTATGCCTGATTTTTACATATTTCCCATTCCCTCCCTTTCTTGTAGATTCGGTAACTGTTCCATCGGCCGTTGCCATGATAGGAGTGCCAACGGGTGCTGCATAATCAGTACCACGGTGAGGTCTTACCTTGTATCCGTAATATCGAATTCTTCTCTTTAAATTATAACGAGACGAAATTCTGCTAAATTTTACAGGTGCTCTTAAGAATGTCCTTCGCAAATTATTTGCCTCGTCATCAAAGTAGTCAATAATATTTTTTAAGGAATCAGATTCATAAGCGAAGGCATATAAAGGTGTCCCATTATGCTCAAAATAGGCAGCTTCAATCGGTTCGGCCCCTGCATAAATTGAATCGTTAATATACTTTTCCTTATAGATTACCTTAAACTTATCTCCCTTTTGCAATCGGAAGAAATCTATAGTCCAGGCATATATTTCTGATAGGTCATTGGTAACGTTGTAATCTATTCCCTGATCCAATATCGCCTCTGAAAGAGAAGTTTCAATAATTCCTGCTGCTTCTTTTTGCACATATTTTACCTGCATGCGATCTTTATAGGCAACAACGGAATCCCGAAAGTCAACTACCGTAAAGTTTATAAGGTCGTTCTGATAAATAAAAATCTGAGCCCCTTGTGTGGTATCTTTTGACTTCAGAATTAGATATGGTTTGCCTACTCTAATTTTACGGACATCAAATGTATCCCTGAAGTCCTCAGATAGTTTGGCAATTTTGGGATAGTCTACTTTGTTTTGAATCATTAACTCTCCAAAACTATCCCCGCGTTTTACCGTATCCTTTACTACTAAAAAATCCTCAAGATTAAATCCGAATTGTTTATCCGTAGATAATTCACTTGAGACACTTATGTCTTCAATCTTATTTACTTCTTTGTTGGTTTGAACTTTCTTGCAGGAAATAAATATACTAAGTAATAAAAATGTGCCCCAATACTTATACATGGTTAGTTTATTATTTTTTCAGGGTTAAAGATATGGTCCACCCATTGTTTTCCCCAATTATTTAACTCTTGTTTTGTATATAAATTTGGAAAAAATACAACCTTCTGAAAACTTGGAGGCAAATATTCCTTCCAATTAGTTCCCCCGGTGGCCTCAATTGAAGTGTTCTCTGTATTTAGATATCTATGAGCTGATCCCAAATGCATTAAAGGCCAATTTATATTTGCATTTATATCCATTATTTTTAACTCCTCAATAAGCACTTTATTATGTTTGCTCTCTTCGGATAAATTTAAATATTTGTGATATATCGTATTGTTTTTCAACTGTTTGGCAATCCGAATAAATCGAGGTGTATATCTGTATTCAAATTGTTTTAGTGTCAGTGTCTTTTCTCCGGTCTTCTTATCAGTCGCCCCCTTTTTCCAATAGATTTGTTCATATAGTTCTTCAATACTATTATTTTCAGAGAAATCTTTCCTTCTGGAGGGAAGGACTAAATGTTCCAGGGGTGTTGCATATATCTCTATGGTTCTATATTGAGCAGATTGAAATCCACTTGCTGGCAGCAATGACATACGGTATTGAAGGAACTGTTCACGTTCCATTCCCCGAATCATAATACTAAAAGAAGAAATTAGTGCTTTGTAATAATTATTTATGCGATTTAATTTTTCGACAAAGAAATCCACATTTTGAGATTTATCATCTACAATTTGTTTTTCTTCGTGAAGTATAAGCTTAAAATACAGTTCTGTGATTTGATGATACATGATAAATATTTCCTCATCAGGGAAATGTGTCCTGGGGACTTGCAAGCTCAATAGTGTATCTAAGTGAATATAATCCCAGTAGGTAAGATAGCGTTGGTATAACAAACCATCTAAATAGGAGCTTAAATCCTGACCTGAATCCTTATATTTCTCTTTTAGTTTTAAAATTTGGGATTCTAGTCGCTCCTTATTTTTCATACGTGTTTAGTCCATTATTATTTTGAACTGATGCTTTAAACCATTAAAGCCGTCTAAATCTGCAGAAAGTGCTCCCACTACGAGATTCGCTTTAATTCTTATTGGTATCTTGTTCCTATCATTTGACACCCATAAGGCTAAACCTTCCTTCTCTTTAAAAACACGACCAGATTCAACCATAGGGTGAAATTTAAGGCATTCTACTTTCCCAAATTTTGTTTTAAGTATTTCCTTACCCAAATACCTTAGTTTAAAGCTATATATACCATCGCGGTCATAAAGAACTTTTAGCTCTACAACTTCTCCTTCGACCAAATCATCAAATTCATAGTTATTTCTTAAATAGTAAAATGCTGAAATAAGATCCTGGACACTATCCTGCAGCGTAAAATTAAGTTTTTTATTATTCTTTTTATCATTTAAGACTGCAACATCTTTGTTATGGTCAAAATTTATTTCTACATCCTTGGTGTAGCCGCCCTCATATACCTTTCTGACAAAACGGTAAGGCTTACCGTCTTCTTTGTCAAAATAGCTTTCATAAGTGTCATCAACTTTAAAAAATAAGCTGGCAAAACCTGTTGTTTTTCCCTTGCCCACAACATGATAAACAGGAATACTATCTACCTTATCGTTAATAAGGTGCAAAGTGGCATAGCTTGCATTTAAAAAGCCATAATGGACTCGAAATTTTAACCATTCTCCTGGTTTGAAAGCTGAAACCTTAGGAACTTCCTTGGGATCCGTATCGCTATTATGTTTGTATGATTCAACAACGGCAAACTGGCCGGTCATTGACAGGGTTATAGCAGCAAAAAATAGAATAACGATCTTTTTCATATCTAATTTTCGATTTAAAATTATCAAAAAAGAGTTTAAATAAACCTTAATTTACAATTACATAAACAAAATTTATTCCAAAGTATTGTCTTGTAACTTTCGTTCTGTCAATCCCGCTTGTATTAAGTGGATTGGAAACACTTGTCAATTGCAACTATTTGTATGGGGTGTTGGCAAGTGAACTGACAGAAAATTAGTCTTATCTTGTCTTATTCATTTTAGTTCAAAAAAAAGCCCCGATTAAGACATCAGGGCTTTTCCTAAATAACCAACCAAACTTTAAATTATGAAAAACCAATACTTAAAGTTATAAGGGAACCACCCCTTATACCTCCAAATTTACTTAATA
>JABDPH010000174.1 GCA_013042925.1 Eudoraea sp. | reverse complement strand
ACTCAAGTAACTTGTCTATTGGACAGGAATTGATGATTAAATCGGAACGAGTAAAATAATCCAATATGATTTATCAGAGAAGTAGTGCCTTATTTGTGGAGGCTAAAAAATATATTCCGGGCGGTGTAAATTCTCCGGTTCGAGCTTTTAAAGCAGTAGGAGGTGATCCTGTTTTTGTTGAACGAGCCAAAGGAGCCTATTTATATGATCTGGATGGAAACAAGTTAATTGATTATATATCTTCCTGGGGCCCGCTTATTTTGGGTCATGCGTATGAACCCGTTATTAATGCGGTTATTAATACAGCCAAACTTGGCACTTCATTTGGGATGCCTACTGAAATAGAAACAGATTTAGCACAATTGGCCGTTTCTATGGTTCCCAATATTGATAAGATAAGGTTTGTGAATAGCGGAACAGAAGCATGTATGAGTGCTATTCGCCTGGCCCGTGGGTTTACAGGAAAGGATAAGATTATAAAGTTTGCCGGATGCTATCACGGTCATTCAGATTCATTTCTTATTCAGGCAGGAAGCGGTGCGGTTACCTTTGGCAGTCCCAACAGCCCGGGAGTAACCAAAGGGACTGCAAAAGACACCCTATTGGCAGACTATAATGACCTGGAAAGTGTAATTACACTTATTGCGGCGAACAAAGGAGAAATTGCCGCGATTATCATAGAGCCAATTGCCGGTAATATGGGTTGTATAGTTCCTTCAGATTCCTTTATGGAAGGGCTTAGAAAAATTTGTACAGAAGAAAATATTCTACTGGTTTTTGATGAAGTAATGACAGGATTCCGTCTGGGCCGGGGAGGGGCTCAGGAAGCCTTGGGAATAGATGCTGATATTGTAACTTTTGGAAAAGTAATTGGGGGAGGGCTGCCTGTAGGAGCATTCGCCGCCAGAGATGAAATTATGGCTCATCTGGCACCGGAAGGACCTGTTTATCAGGCCGGAACTCTTAGTGGCAATCCTTTGGCTATGAGTGCCGGACTTGCCATGCTTACAGAATTGAATAATAGGCCTCAAATTTTTGAAAGCCTCGATAAAAAAACCATTTATCTTCATAATGGTCTGTCCTCTGTATTAGAAAAACAAGGAATTCCACATCAAATTAACCGTTTTGGTTCAATGATATCTGTTCATTTTACTGAAAATCCGGTAATAGATTTTAACAGCTCTGCTAAGGGGAACAATGAATTCTTCCGCAAGTATTTTCATGGAATGTTAAAGGAAGGAATATATCTTCCACCGAGTGCCTTTGAAAGCTATTTCCTTAATGATGCAATTAGTTATGAAGATTTGGACTATACCATTGAAGCCTTAAAGAAAGTTGCGCCCGGTTTGATTTAAAAAGAAGTTGTATTAATCAGAAACGGAATACAGGACAAAGTTGTTCTATATTCCGTTTTTTCTAATACTTAAGACCTATTTACCATGCCCCCTGCCGGAGTCATGTCCTCTTTTGCCTTCTTTTCGATGATTCCTGCGATGATGATGCATCCGTTCCCATTTTTGGAATTGCTCCTCTGAAAGAATTTGTTTTATCTTTCCTTTTTGAGCAATCATCCTGTCCAATTTTTCATTTTGAAACTGAAAACGTTCATCCGCACTTGGCCTGGACCTGCCTTCTTCTTCCTTTTCTAACTTGCGTTCCAACATTAAAGCCTGCCTTTCTTTGGCATTTTCCAAATTTAGCTCTTGGATTTCTTTTTGTTGAGCGGCACTTAAATCTAAAGCCAGAGTCATTTTCTTTGTCTTGAGTATGGCCATTTGTTCCGGAGACATATCTTTCATCCCCCTTTGTTCAAAATCAAAATGCGAGCCTCTCTGAGAATAGCCCAGCATTCCAATTAATAATGCTGCGGTTAATAATACTTTTTTCATGTGTTTATGTTTTTTGTTATAGGTGTTGGATTGCTATTTCATAATTAGGTTTAAACCAAATTCTGAGTTTATAATAATTTTAACACCTAGGAGCGGGCAAGTAATTCTGTAGCTGGATTTTATAAAACTTTGTTGCAAAGAAAAAGGGCCCGGTTTATACGGAGCCCTTTATATTGGAATTTATATATTGATTTGTTGTATTAATTCAGATCTTCAGATTCAATTATGAATGCAGGTTCTAAATTTTCATTATTAACTTCTACAATCGCCACTGTGGAAAATTGCTTTTCGTTATTCTCATAACTGTCCAGGCCATAGTAGGTGAAAGCAGATAATACAAAACAAACAAAATAAACTAGACTTTTAGTTTTATAAGACATAATTGTGGGGTTTTTGTTCATTACTAAAGTATAACCAATAACGAACCCCATAGAATGATTGTTGTGAATATCTCTTTTTTCAGGGTTAAAAAGGTATTATTTGTGGTCTGCCTCATTTTTGCCCTGTTTTTGGCCAAAAGGGCCTTGCATTTAATACCTCAAATAAGGTATTTCAACGAGCCTTAACCTTTCTTTGATCTTGATTTTTCTTCTTTTTGTGCTGTATCAGGCATTTTCATTTTAAAGATTTGTGGATCAGAAATATTAGGTAACCTAAAAACATTTGGTGCCAATAAAAGTATTTGGATCGTATTATGAGCTATTAAATAGCGCTATTTTTTTGCTTCGAATTGTACAAAAGCTAAAAAATTAATCCACCCTATTGTTAATTTAATCATAAGAATAATATTTTTTGACTGACACAAAAATAATTTAATAACATATTGAAAATCAGTAATATGAAGGACAATTT
>JABDPH010000166.1 GCA_013042925.1 Eudoraea sp. | reverse complement strand
CCATGTAGCCGGAATAAGACCCACAGTCGCGGATAGGAGACCTTTGGTAGGCAAACACCCGGTTTTTAACCATATGTACCTATTAAATGGTTTTGGATCAAGAGGAGTCATGATAGCACCATATGCTTCAGACCAGTTATATCAATATATAGAAAATAGCAGGTCTTTAGACCCCGAAATGGACATCTCAAGATATGAAAAGGATTACAATCAAGTTTAATCTATGTGAACAGTTCCCGGGTCGTATTTTATAAAGATGTTGATCCAAATATTTCTGGAAAGCCTTATTATAACTGGCATAAAGACAACCATTGTAACTACTATTGCAATAAATGTCTCTAGTAAACCAATACCAAGTATTAAAAAAGCAATGACAAAGGCCGCTACTGCAAATGCTATTCCAACGGCATAGCTAACATACATCGCTCCATAGAAAAAGGACGGCTCAATTTTGTACTTAGTATTGCAGTGTGTGCAACGGGGATGCATTTTAAAAAGAGAACCCAGATGATAAGGATTAGTATCTTCATACATACTTTCCCCGTGGCATCTTGGACAACTTCCTGTTAAAATACTGTAAAGTTTGTTTCCTTTTTTTAACATTTGCAAAAGTTTAGGCAAAACTACAATTTTAAGAAGTTTATAATTGTAACACCAATTACAAAAAATGCTAAATATTCATAATCTTTCTGTTTCTTTTGGAGGAGAATACCTGTTTAAAGAAATCGGGTTTAGATTAAATGCGGGAGATAGGGTGGGGCTTATTGGAAAGAATGGCGCAGGGAAATCTACCCTGCTTAAACTTCTATCTAAAGAAATGAGTCCGGATTCGGGAACACTGGCTACAGAAAAAGATATAAAAATAGGCTGCCTAAAACAAGATCTTGATTTTGAATATGGAAGATCCGTCCTCGATGAAGCTTACGAAGCTTTTGTTGAATTAAAAGCACTTGAAAAGAAGTTGGAGCATATAAACCTGCAATTGGCTGAAAGAACAGACTACGAGAGTGACACATACAATCAATTAATAATAGACTTAAATGATTTAACGCATCAATATGAAGTCCATGGAGGATATAATTATCAGGGACAGACAGAAAGAATCCTTTTAGGTCTTGGTTTTAAAAGGGAAGATTTTAATAAAAGTACAGATACATTTTCCGGCGGATGGCGGATGCGTATAGAATTGGCCAAATTACTCCTGCAGAATAATGATGTTCTCTTATTAGATGAGCCCACCAATCATTTGGATATTGATTCTATACTTTGGCTGGAGCAATTCCTGCTTAATTTTGCCGGTGCACTCGTGTTAGTTTCTCATGATAGAATGTTTTTGGATAATGTTACTAATAGAACCATAGAAATATCTCTCGGTAGAATCTATGATTATAATAAGCCTTATTCTAAATATTTAGAGCTAAGGGAAGAAATAAAAGCACAACAACTTAGTGCCCGTAAAAACCAGGAGAAAGAAATTCAGCAAACCGAGCGACTGATAGATAAATTCCGGGCCAAGGCTTCAAAAGCCTCTATGGCTCAGTCTCTGATTAAGAAACTAGACAGGATGGAGCGTATTGAGGTAGATGAGGATGACCTTAGCGCCATGAAATTGCGCTTTCCAATTTCTGTAACTCCCGGAAAAGTCATATTTGAAATGGAGAACCTTTCCAAAAGTTATGGTAATAAGGAAGTATTAAACGGCGTAGACATAATTTTAGAAAGGGACAGCAAAACAGCTTTTGTAGGCCAGAACGGGCAAGGGAAAACTACTTTGGCTAAAATCCTTGTAGGTGAATTGGAGTATCAGGGTAAACTAAAATCTGGTCATAACGTTGAGATAGGTTATTTCGCACAGAATCAAATGGAGTATCTGGATGGTGATAAAACCATACTTGACATCATGATTGATGCAGCAAATGAGAAAAACAGAAGTAAAGTACGAGATATATTAGGCTCTTTTCTGTTTAGTGGGGATGACGTGGATAAATATGTCAAGGTTTTATCTGGAGGGGAAAGGAACAGGTTGGCTTTGGCTAAAATGTTGCTTCAGCCCTTTAATGTTCTTGTTATGGATGAGCCAACAAATCATCTTGATATCAAATCCAAACATATTTTAAAAGAAGCATTAAAACAATTTGAAGGTACTTTGATAGTAGTTTCACATGACCGTGATTTTTTGCAGGGACTTACAAATAAGGTTTATGAGTTTAAGGATAAAAGGATTAAGGAGTATTTAGGAGATATTGATTACTTTCTTGAACAGCGAAAAGTTGATGATTTCAGGGAAATTGAAAAGAAACAAGCTATACCGACAAAGAAAGAAAAAAGCAACAACAAACCTTCAGATTACGAAAGTCAGAAAAGATTAAAGTCCCTAAAGAATAAGTTAAGTACTATTGAGAGTAACATATCCTCATTGGAGAAAGAGATTGCCAAAATAGATCATGATCTGCTAATGGATTACGATGCTACAATCGCGATTCCCGATTTTTTTGACTCGTATCAGGCCAAAAAAAAGGAACTTGAGGCGTTAATGATAAGGTGGGAAAATACTACTTTAGAGCTTGAAAACACTGGGCCAGCCGACTAAAAAGTAAGGCAGAAAATTTTTCACAACAAAAAACAGGCCTTTCACAACAAAAACGCGCACTTCATCGATTAAATAGGTTGTTTATCTACAAAACGCCGTATATTTGTAAGGTAATTCTTAAGTATTGTAAAGTTTTTATTTAAGTAAAGATACAACTATTTCTTAAAGCCAAATCTAATGAAAAAGCTGCTCCTACTTCTTGTTATTATAATGACAGCTAGTCAAGTAATAAATGCCAAGGTTAGCAAGGCTGAAAAACAGGCTTTATTAGATCTATATGAGAGTACCAATGGAACTTCGTGGCTAAAACAATGGAACACGGACCAGCCGGTATCTGAATGGTATGGAGTTACGGTTGAAGGAAACCATGTAGTAGAGATAAATTTATTTCGCAACAACCTTTCAGGAATAATACCCCCGAGCATTGGTAACTTGAATCATCTACGGATTCTGAACCTTGCATTCAATACCCTAAGTGGAGAATTACCGAATACCATTTCACAATTACAAAATCTGGAGATACTAAAAATTGAAATGAACAGATTGAAAGGAAACCTTCCTTCTGAGATAGGCAACCTGGTAAATTTGTTAGAGCTTACCGCTTTTAATAACTTTTTCTCAGGAAGTATTCCTGATAGTATTGGAGATATAGAGAACCTAAGGGTTTTAAATTTATCCAGTAATAATTTTGTGGGCCATATACCAGATTCAATTGGAAATCTTACCAGACTTGAAAGTCTCGGACTTTTTGAGAATTCGCTTGATGGTGATATACCGAGAAACTTGGGACAACTGGTTTTACTCAAAGAACTTGTCCTTGCCAATAATGAATTAGGCGGGGCTATTCCGGCAGAATTTGGACAGCTAGCCAGCCTTAAGGTATTCCAAATTCAGAATAATAAATTTAATTCATACAAGAACCTGGAACTTATGGACACCAGAGAATTTCTGGTTTTTGATTACGATAAAGACGATGCAAAATTAGATTTCAAGGATATCAATTTTTCCAAAACGCGGATGGCAGATACGAAATTTGAAGATGAAGAAGAACATTAGTAGTTGACTTATACTTTAGTTAGTTTGGCCAAAGGGATGTGATAAGCATCCCTTTTTGTTTTACAATATACTTGAAAGATTAAACAAAATTTAAGATATATTTAACATTAGTTGCATATGCAACTATTAAATTATAACGTTATATTTGCCACATGAACAATTCAGACATTTTAGTAGATTTTGATAAATCGCTTGGAAGATCCATAGGGAGGAGTTCTAAAATGTTGGGTTATTATCTTGATGAGGCTTTTCAGGCCGAAGGTTTGGATCTTAGTAAAGAACAAATGTTGGTTTTGAAAAAATTACACGAAAAAGATGGCCTTATTCAAAATGAACTAGCTGCTTTAACGTTTAGAGATAAGTCTTCATTGGCTAGATTACTTATTAAGATGGAGCGTAAAAATTATGTATTTAGAAAGCAAGATGATTTTGATAGACGTTTAAACAGGGTATTCCTAACCGAATTGGGCAGTACTATATTTTTAAAGACCCGACCTTTAATAATCAAGCTAAATAATATCATCGAAAGAAATATTTCGGAAAGGGATATCATACAGTTAAGGAAAACTTTGGATCGTATTCAGCAAAATCTTATCGCCGCTGACCCGGCAAACTAATAAAACAATAATGCGTAAAACAATATTATCGATACTGGGAATCTTAATTATCATTGCGGCTTTTTATCTGGCTCAACAAATCGGCAGTAGTAAAACAAAGCCAAAAGCCAAAGTGGAGAAGGTCGTAAAAACCGTTTTTACGCAAACCGTAACCAACGGAACAGTACCTATTATAGTGCCAGCTAATGGAAATTTAACTGCGAAAAGACGAGTGGAACTCTTTGCTGAGGTACAAGGTGTATTTAAAAGAGGAAATAAACTGTTTAAGGAAGGACAGGCATATAGAGTGGGGGAGACTATAATTAAAATTGACGCATCTGAATACTATGCCAGTGTGCAGTCATCTAAAAGCAATTTGTATAACCTCATAACTTCTATTATGCCGGATCTTCGACTTGATTATCCTGAAGTTTTTCCTAAATGGCAGGCGTATTTGACTAGTTTTGATTTGGACAGAACTACACCCCCACTTCCTGAAATGACAACCGAAAAGGAGAAGTTCTTTATTTCGGGCCGCGGGATTCTTACAAATTATTATAATGTTAAGAACCAGGAGCAGCGATTGCGTAAGTATCAAATTTCGGCACCTTTTTCAGGAATACTAACTGAAACTCTTGTAACTGAAGGGACGTTAGTAAGGCCGGGACAAAAATTAGGGGAATTCATTAATACGGATATTTATGAATTGGAAGTTGCTATAAGTAAATCCTATAGTGATCTATTAAAGCTCAACGAAAAAGTTGAGTTGGTTAATCTTGAGCGTACTAAAACTTATAATGGTATCGTTGCCAGAATTAATGGAAATGTAGATTTGGCAACACAAACTATAAAGGCATTTATTGAAGTAAGTGATCCGGATTTAAAAGAAGGGATGTATCTCGAGGCCAATTTGAATGCCAAACAAGAATCAAATGCGATTGAAATAGACAGAAACTTGCTGCTGGAAGGCAATCAGATTTTTATGGTAAGAGATTCTTTGCTTGATATAATTGATGTTACCCCGGTTTATTTTTCAGATAAAAAAGTGGTTTTAAAAGGAGTGCCAGAAGGAATCACCATACTTACAAAACCTGTAATTGGTGCTTACAGCGGGATGTTGGTAAAAGAGTACAAAGGAGAAACAGCCAAAATAGAAGACCAATGAGAAAAGTAATCTCGTATTTCATAAAATATCACGTTGCCGTAGATGTAATTATTATTGCTTTTTTCATTTTCGGAATTGTTGGAGCTACTTCTTTAAAATCTTCGTTTTTCCCTCTAACAGATTCAAAGAACATCTCAGTAAATATAACCTACCCTGGCGCATCTCCACAGGAGATTGAAGAGGGGATTGTTTTAAAAATTGAGGATAATCTTAAAGGATTAGAAGGTGTAGATAGGGTTACTTCAACTTCCAGAGAGAATAGTGGAAATATCAATGTGGAAATTGAAAAAGGCAGAGATATTGATTTCATGTTACTACAGGTTAAAAATGCAGTGGATAGGGTGCCTACATTCCCTAGTGGAATGGAACCTCTTGTAGTATCTAAATTAGAAGCAGTAAGGCAAACAATAAGTTTTGCAATCAGCGGTGATAATATTCCTCTTGCCACTCTAAAACAAATTGCGCGACAAGTAGAAAACGATATTAGGTCAATTGATGGAATCTCGCAGATCTCCATTTCCGGTTTTCCTCTGGAAGAAATTGAAATTGCCGTCAATGAAAATAATTTATTGGCTTATGGGATGTCATTTACTGAAGTGGCTAACGCCGTTTCCAATGCCAATATCCTGGTGACTGGTGGAAATATAAAAACTAATGAAGAAGAATATCTCATCCGGGCAAACAATCGTTCTTATTATGGTGATGAACTTTCGCACTTGATTATTAGAGCAGATGCAGCAGGGCAAACGGTTCGTTTGAGAGATGTTGCTACTATAAGGGACCGATTTTCAGAAACGCCCAATGCTTCCTTTTTTAATGGTAATCTTTCCGTTCGAACAACAATAACTAGTACCAATACCGAAGATCTTATTTCTTCTGCTGAGAAGGTTCGGAATTATATTGAGATCTTTAACCAGAAAAACAATAATGTTCAATTAAGTGTGGTAAGTGATCTTTCAACTACACTAACACAACGGACAAAATTGCTGACCGAAAATGCGATTATGGGAATGATTCTGGTGTTGCTGTTTCTTTCCATATTCCTAAATACACGATTGGCTTTTTGGGTAGCATTTGGATTGCCTGTTGCTTTTCTGGGGATGTTTATATTTGCCGGATTTTTTGATGTAACCATTAATGTACTATCCCTCTTTGGGATGATCATAGTTATTGGAATTCTAGTTGATGACGGGATTGTAATTGCTGAAAACATCTACCAGCATTATGAAAAAGGTAAAACTCCGGTACAAGCTGCAATAGATGGTACTATGGAAGTTATCCCTCCTATTGTATCAGCAATTATAACAACAATACTTGCGTTCTCAATATTTTTGTTTCTGGACGGACGGATAGGGGAATTTTTTGGAGAAGTTTCTGTGATCGTCATACTAACTCTGGCAGTTTCCCTTGTAGAAGCTCTTATAATTCTACCGGCTCACCTGGCTCACTCTAAGGCCCTGCATAAAGAAGATAAAAGACCAAAGACAGGTCTTGGCAAATTATTTTTAAAGCTTAGAGCTATCAACAAAGGTGGTGATCAGATTATGGTTTGGTTTCGGGATAAGATGTATAGCCCAACTTTAAAATTCGCCTTAAGGTATAAACTGTTAACTTTTTCTTTTTTCGTTTTTGCATTAATCCTCACTTTCGGATCTATTGGGGGCGGAATTATTCGGACTGCTTTTTTCCCTAGAATAGCCAGTGACAGGGTGCAGATAGAATTACTCATGCCAAATGGCACTAATGAGAAAATAACAGATTCTATTATAAGCCTAATTGAAGAGAAGGCAGAAATTGTCAATCAGGAACTAACAGAACAATATCTTCAAGGCACTGGTAAAGTACTCTATGAAAATGTAATAAAAAATGTAGGCCCCGGTTCTTCAGCAGCAACACTTTCTATTAACTTGTTGCCGGGTGAGGAACGTCCGGATGAGATTCGCTCAGATGTTGTTACCAAGCGATTACGGGAATTGGTAGGGCCGGTAATAGGAGTCGAAAGTCTTATTTATGGATCAGGAGGCAATTTTGGAGGTGACCCCGTCTCGGTTTCGTTATTGGGCTATAATATTCAGGAGTTGAAGGCTGCTAAAGAAGAGTTAAAACAAGCTATGCTTAATAATCCAGACCTGAAAGATATTGCAGATAATGATCCGGCGGGGATTAAAGAAATCCGCTTGGAATTGAAAGAAAATGCTTACTTGCTGGGACTTAATTTAAGGACAGTAATGAATCAGGTTAGGGCTGGATTTTTCGGAACCCAGGCCCAGCGTTTTCAACGAGGGCAGGATGAAATTCGTGTTTGGGTGAGATATGATCGTGATAATCGCTCGTCTATTACCGATTTGGATGAAATGCGGATTGTAACTCCAAATGGGAGTAGGATACCATTAAAGGAAATAGCTACTTATACCATACTTAGGGGTGATGTGGCTATTAATCATTTAGATGGCCAGCGTGAAATTCAATTATCATCAGATCTTAAAGACGCCAAAAAGGTTAGTTCAACGGATGTTATGACTGAAATACGAACGGAAATCATGCCTGAAATTCTGGCTAAATACCCGACGGTTACCCCCTCTTATGAAGGCCAGAACAGAGAAGCTGGTAAATTGCTCGGTTCTTTACAGTTCGTAGGACTTACCGTGCTATTTTTGATTTACATTACCATAGCATTTACATTCAGAAGTTTTAGTCAGCCATTAATGCTATTGTTAATGATACCATTTAGTTTTACGGCGGTAGCTTGGGGTCATTGGATTCACGATTTTCCAATTAACATACTTTCCATGTTAGGTATTATTGCCCTTATTGGTATTATGGTAAATGATGGTTTGGTACTTATTGGGAAGTTCAATACTAATCTGAGGAATGGGATGACTTTCGATGATGCCATTTATGATGCAGGGCGTTCACGATTCAGAGCTATCTTTTTAACTTCTGTGACAACAATTGCAGGATTAGCTCCTCTGATGCTCGAGCAGAGCAGGCAGGCACAATTTTTAATACCTATGGCTATTTCAATAGCTTATGGAATTGCCTTTGCAACTGTTCTAACACTTGTTATGCTACCCATTTTCCTTTCCTTTAGTAATAAAGTTAAAGTTAACGCGAAATGGTTGGCAACTGGGAACAAAGTTCCAAAAGAAGCTGTTGAGCGAGCCATAAAAGAGCAAAAAGAAGAAATGCACCAACAGAATCAGTTAGTTACAAAACTTATTAAAGAATCTCCCAACAGTTCGGTCAAAGGAGAAAATAAAAAACAAGCTTCAATTGAACTAGAAGGTAAGGAAAAATGAAAAACTATATCTGGATTATTGTGCTATTAGCATTGAGTATTAATGCTAATGCACAGGAAAGTGTATTGTCAAAAAGTGAGGCTATTAATCTCGCTTTAGAGCAGAATTTTGGCATAAAAGTTGCCGAAAATACGGTAGAAATTGCAGATAATAATCAGGGAATTTTAAATACCGGGTTTTTACCTATTCTTTCCGGCGTTGCCAATGCAAGTTTTGCCGAGGATAATAATACTATCGCATTTCCGGGGCAGGTTGATGAAAACGGAAATCCCCGCCCGGATGTAGAAATTAACAATGCAGAAACGAAACGTTATGGTGCTAGTTTAAATCTAAATTATACCTTATTTGATGGGTTGGGGCGTACCTACAATTATAAGAGGCTAAAGGAACAGTACCAACTAACGGAATTACAGGCCAGGGAAACCATTCAGGGCACAATACTTCAACTGCTTAGCATTTATTTTGAGGTAGCCCGTTTATCCGAAAATGAGTTTGCCCAAAAGGAGGCATTGGAGGTTTCAAAAGACCGGATTAAAAGGGCGCAATATTCATTCGAATACGGCCAAAACACGCAGCTTGATGTATTAAATGCTGAGGTAGATGTAACTAACGATAGCATCATCCTCCTGAATACACAGCAATTATTGGAAAATACTAAAAGAGATTTAAATGTTGTACTAAATCAGGATATTTCCAATGATTATGCTGTAGATACCTTAATAAATTTTATCCCAATGCTCGAAATACAGGCAATGGTAGATGATGTTTCCTTAAACAATCTCGCTATCCTGCAAACAGAAAGGAATTTGGCAATTAATGAATATGATATAAAGGTGAGTAAATCGGGTTATTTACCGGTAATTGGTTTGACAGGTTCTTATGGATGGAATTTAAACCAGAATCCGGCATCAGCATTCTTTCCCGGCACCAATAATAACAATCAAAATTTTACAGTCGTCGCGGGCCTTACCTGGAACCTTTTTGATGGAGGAAACACCACGGTACAGGTGCGTAATGCTAAAATTCTCTATGAAAATCAGGAGCTGTTAAAGAAACAGGTTGAACTGGAAGTTGAAAGGGATATCCGGAATGCTTTGGAAACGTATGAAAACAGGTTGGCGATCTATGAAATACAAGAGAAAGCTGTAATTACCAATCAGAATAACTTTGAAAGATCAAGGGAACAATACCAACTGGGCAGAATTACTTCAATTGAATTCAGGCAGGCACAGATTAATCTTTTAACGGCCCAAACAACCAAAAACCTTGCTAAATACGATGCTAAACTGGCCGAATTACAACTATTGGATTTAACCGGTCAGTTGTTGAATGTAGATTTTTAATAATTCATGAATACTGTCTATAACTTAATTTTGAATAGCTGAAATGTACGAGCACTTTTTTCAGTGTCCTTATTGCTGGGAAGAAATTTCAATGCTGTTAGATCCTTCCATTAAACAGCAGCATTATGTTGAAGATTGCGAGATTTGTTGTAATCCTATAGAATTAACCATAGAATTTAGTGACGGCAATCCTGAAAGTTTCCAGGCTAACAATCTGGAACAATAAGCAATTTTATATCACCCTATTGTTGATTTTTGTAACTGGTCTATTTACTTCATAAAAAAGATATAGTTATGAGGTTTTGATTATCTTACCTGGCGGAAAAATTTATTGGTAGCCATTATTCCATTTTCCCTTCTAATAAGAATTGGTTTTAAAGTATAATTTATGAAAGGACTTGATACCTTAGACTGGGCGGTAATAACGATCTATTTTCTGCTATTACTGGGTGTTGCATGGTGGGTTATAAAGCAAAAACAGAAGAATACCGAGGACTATTTCCTTGCAGGTAGAAATATTGGGTGGTTTATAGTAGGGGCTTCCATTTTTGCTTCAAATATTGGTTCTGAACATGTTGTAGGCCTGGCGGGTAATGGTGCCGGAGATAAAATGCCTTTGCTTATTTATGAGTTACATGCATGGATAGTATTAATGCTTGGTTGGGTTTTTCTTCCTTTCTATGCACGCAGCGGGGTATTTACAATGCCCGAATTCCTTGAAAAACGATTTGATTCCAGATCCAGATGGGTCTTATCAGTGGTGTCTTTAATAGCTTACATATTGACTAAAGTTTCTGTCACAATCTATGCAGGTGGGGTAGTGGTCTCGGCTTTGCTGGGCATACCATTTTGGATAGGTGCAGTAGCTACAGTAGCACTTACAGGAATATACACGGTTCTGGGAGGCATGCGGGCTGTGGTATATACAGAGACTATTCAGGCAATAGTATTGGTCCTTGGTGCCGGAATACTGACATTTTTAGGATTGGATGCCGTAGGAGGATGGGGCGAGTTAAAGCAAACCATTGGGCCGGAATATTTTAATATGTGGCGCCCTAATTCTGATCCGGATTACCCCTGGCTGCCTCTGTTTATTACCAGTACAGTTGTGGGTATCTGGTATTGGTGTACAGATCAGGTAATTGTGCAAAGGGTGCTTGCTGCCAAAAATATAAAAGAGGGTAGGAGAGGCAGCATTTTCGGTGCCCTTTTGAAACTTATGCCGGTATTCCTTTTTTTAATACCTGGAGTAATTGCACTGGCATTAAAAATTAAGGGAGAACTCCACTGGGAAAGTCCGGACGAAGCATTTCCGGTCTTGATGAGCAATTTAATGCCTTCAGGACTTCGGGGATTGGTTGCAGCGGGCCTGTTAGCCGCCTTAATGAGTTCTCTTGCTTCTGTATTTAATTCATGTTCTACATTATTTACCCTCGATATTTATAAAAAACTTAAACCGGAAAAGCCGGAAGAAGAATTGGTAAAAACAGGGCGAATCGCTACCTTTTTTGTTGTAGGTCTCGGTCTTTTATGGATCCCGATTATTACCACACTTTCCGACGGCCTTTATGAATACCTTCAAAATGTACAAGCCTATATTTCTCCACCCATAGCTGCTGTTTTCTTGTTAGGTATTTTCTATAAGCGCATTAATGCCAACGGCGCTATTGCTACTTTAATTGGTGGTTTTATAATTGGTTTTGGCAAGCTAACCCTGGAGATTGTAAAATCGGGCTTTACTGAAGGTAGTTTTCTTTATACCATTGCAGATATAAATTGGCTGGTTTTTGGAGCTTATTTCTTTGCAATGTGCATAGGAATTGCAGTTGCTGTCAGTATGATGTACCCGGCTCCTACACAGGCACAATTACAAGGCCTTACTTTTGGCACAATTAGCCCGGAACAAAGGGAGGAAAATAAAGCTAGTTACAATTGGGTAGACATTGTTACTTCTATATTGATTCTCGCAATTGTAGGATATATCATGATTTCATTTAGCACACTTGCATTATAGATAAGGCCCGCTGAATGAAATAAATGAGGATTAAATTTAGAAAATTTATAAATTGAAAGTAGATGCGTTCCTTATTTCTCGTTCTATTAATTTTTATAGTTAGTTGCAATTCAGCAAAGGAGAATAAACCTAATG
>JABDPH010000161.1 GCA_013042925.1 Eudoraea sp. | reverse complement strand
TCATTAAAAATGGAGAATTTGACCATAAAGAACTCTTTAGGGTTACCAAACGAGTAACGAAAAATCTCAATAGAGTAATTGATAGAAACTATTACCCTGTTAAAGAGGCCGAAAATTCTAATATGCGGCACAGACCTATAGGTTTGGGTGTACAGGGCCTTGCAGATGCTTTTATAATGCTGCGCCTGCCTTTTACAAGTGATGAAGCCAAGCAATTAAACCAGGATATCTTTGAAACACTCTATTATGCAGCTGTAACTGCTTCAATGGAACAGGCAAAAGAAGAGGGAGCCTATTCAACCTATAAGGGCTCACCAATTTCCCAGGGTCAGTTTCAGCACAACCTTTGGGGCATTAAGGATGACGAATTATCCGGCAGATGGGATTGGGATAAATTGCGTAAAAAAATCGAAAAGCATGGAGTCCGTAACTCTCTGCTAGTTGCACCAATGCCAACCGCTTCAACTTCACAGATTTTGGGTAATAATGAGTGTTTTGAACCCTATACCTCTAATATTTATACTCGACGAGTACTTTCTGGTGAATTTATTGTAGTAAATAAGCATTTGCTAGAAGACCTTGTTAAACTGGGATTATGGAATGAAAGTCTCAAGCAGGAATTAATGCGCGCCAATGGTTCTATTCAACACATAGATAATATTCCGGAAGACATTAAGGAGCTTTACAAAACAGTTTGGGAACTGAGCATGAAAGACATTATTGATATGTCCAGGCAAAGAGGCTATTTTATTGATCAGAGTCAGTCCTTGAACCTCTTTATGGAGAACGCTAATTACGGCAAACTTACTTCTATGCATTTTTATGCCTGGAAGAGTGGTTTGAAAACAGGTATGTACTACCTGCGTACGAAGGCCGCAGTAGACGCAATTAAATTTACTTTGGATAACACCAAGAAGAAAGAGATTCCGATTAGTGTGGCTGCGGAAGCAGAGGTTGCTGCTGCGTCACCTGAAGCTGCTGTGGTAATGCCGGTTGAAACCACGCCGGTTGCTCAAGAGGAACCAGATGTAGAACCAATGTCAGCAGCTGAAATGAAAGAATTGATCGCGCGCTCCAAGGAAGGACAAGCAGATGATGATTGTCTGATGTGCGGTTCATGAACGTAACCTATACTGAAATGCAATTGGCTGACTATACTATATCGTTTCAGTTATAGTGTAATAGTGTTTATTGATTAAAAGACACCTCGGGTAGGTCTACCCCATCTTTAGGACCTATCAGCAGGTGTTTTTTTATGGATTAAACTTATGTCCAACTTATGTACAGCAGAAAAAATTATTCAATTGAGAACAGTCATTAGTACCTGTTTGAAATAACAGATTAAATGCTATGAGAGATTTTAAATTTTGGGGTACGGATTCCTATTAAACCTTAGTTTTAAGATAGTAAAAAGGTTTTTACTCTATTTTTTGAAGCTAGGTCTCACAACATTGTAGGATATGATAATCAATGCTGAGTAAATCAATAAAATAATAAAATAATTATCCATATTAGGGGAATTGTGTTACTTCCAACACTTTTATATACGCATTAAAACCATATAAGGATTACCAAATTGTAAAAAAAAGATATAAAAAATGTTAAAAGCAAAAATATAATTGCCAAATAGCTGCCAATTTCCCCTTTCATTAAAAAAGAGACTTTAGAGGGGTAAAAAACTAATTGAAATATTTAAAGTAGTAGGCAATTTAAATAAAGGCATCCACTGTTTTATAGGCATTTATTACAGCTAACTCACCTTTTTTATCTGGTAGTGAATTTCCGTGTTCCATCCCCATAATGCCTTTAAACCCTTTCTCATGGATGAACTTGAAGACGTTTTTATAATTTATCTCACCTGTTGTAGGCTCATTTCTCCCGGGATTATCCCCGATCTGAAAATACGCAATTTCATCCCAGCATGCCTCAATATTAGGAATTAGGTTGCCTTCCTGAATTTGTTGATGATAAATGTCAAAAAGTATTTTACAAGAAGGTGAATCTACTGCCTTGCAGATTTCATAAGCCTGAGGAGAACCTGAAAGAAATAAGCCCGGATGGTTGCGGAAGTTCAGAGGTTCCAGGACCATAATTAAATTATGAGGCTCGAGGAGTGCGCTGGCTTGTTTAAGTGATTCAATGACATTAGCCGTTTGGTAACCCATGGACAATCTGAGATCAACATGACCTGGGACAACAGTCATCCATTTTGCATTGACCCTTTTAGCGACCTCAATTGCTTTTCTGATATCATTTAGAAATTCTTCCCGTTTATCCTTATCTCCGGAAGCCAGATTGGGTTCAGTCCAATAGATTTTGTGGGCAACAAAGACCCCCATTTCCATATTCCTTTCCCTCATGGTACGGGCCATATTTTCCTGTAACTTAATTTCACGGCCGCTCATGCCATTATCTTCAAAGGCGGTGAATCCCTGATCTGCCATAAAATGCAATTGGGAGATAGGATCTTCTCCTGCATGGTGTTTGAACATACCAATATGGGGAGCGTATTTTAGGTGAAAAGAATGTTTTGCAGCATTTTGTACGGAATAACCAAAAGCAGAAGACCCTGTCAGGGACACGGTGCCTGCAGCGAAAGCCGTTTTATTTAAGAAAGTTCTTCTTTTCAATTCTTATAATTTATAAGGACCAATCTTTGCCCCCTGTAAGTTCATTAAGATCGCCACATCCAATATATTCCCCGGGTACTGGTAAGTAAGCAAGTACTTCTTCCCCAACATATTCCGAAGTTTTATAACCCCAAATTGTCATATCCCGAAGATTCTTCGCAAAGTTATAACTAACCGGTGCACCTGATACCGCATCATTTTCCCCTTTAATCATTGCTGAGGGATTTTTAATGACCAGGTCCTCATTTGATATCTGCTCTTCTTCATTTTGTTGAAAGGCTTCTACCAGGACGGGTTCCAGGTCTTCAGAAGTTAAGTCATTCGCTTCGTCTTTCCCGGAATTCTCAAGGGCCTTTGCAATAAATTTATCAAAAGACAATTTTGTAATACTTTGTTGTATCTCTTCCATGATCTCGTTGGCAAAACGATCTATGAATACATGCACATTAACTTCAGAAGCAGAAGGTGTGTCTGTTTTAGGCAGGATGATATCTACTATCTTATGAAGAATGTTACCCTGTTCCTTTGTAAAAAATTCAGGAGTCCAGTCAACTGTTTCTACATTTTTACATCCCTGAACAAGGCTTACTAATGTAGGAGTGGCCACGGTATATCCAAGTGCCAAACCCATATTTTTTATTGCTACTCTTCTGTCCATTATAATAGTCCTTTTTTAAGTTGTTCAGCAGCGTGGTCGGCTGCCCTGGCTGTGAAAGCCATATAGGTTAATGATGGGTTTACACAGGCAGCAGAAGTCATAAAGGCCCCGTCTGTAACATAAACATTTTTTACAGTATGAACCTGGTTAAACCCATTAACTACAGAAGTTTTTGGGTCTCTGCCCATCCTTGCGGTTCCCATTTCATGGATCCCCAAACCAAGGGCTACAGGTTTGTCAAAAGCTTGAACATCCCTGAGGCCGGCTTTTGTCAACATCTCATATGCCTGCTCTTTCATATCTTCACGCATTTTCAATTCGTTTTCTTTAAGCTCGGCATCAAAGGTCACCGTAGGTAGTCCCCAACCATCTAATTTATCATGATCAAGGGTCATACGGTTATCTTCATAAGGTAATACTTCTCCAAAACCACCCATCCCAAAGGTCCAGCCTCCGGGTTTAAGGATAGCTTCTTTCAGGTCTTTGCCATGAGACAATTCAGAAACAACATCCTCCCAGTTACTTCGACTGCCACTTCCCTGATAGCCGTATCCACGCTTAAAAGTGTCTACATTGGAATCGCCACCTATATTCCGGAAGCGGGGAACATAAATACCATTAGGTTTTCTGCCCTTATAAAATTTATCCTCAAATCCATCATATTTG
>JABDPH010000160.1 GCA_013042925.1 Eudoraea sp. | reverse complement strand
CCTCGTTTAGCAATTTCGGGCATGAAAATGAGGCACAATTAATGGCAAAATGAATACGGGGTTCATTCATTTTTCTAAGGATCTTATGTTCTATTTGTCCTAATGAAATAATTTCTCCACCATATTTAATCCATTTTTTGTCCCAGGGTTTTTTTATGTCTGTAATACTTTTCAACGGATAATTATCCAATATTAATTTTACTGTGGCTGCATTGTAAAGATTTATATAATATGCCAGTTTTTTGTTTTTAGACCAGTTTTCATTCACGGTATTATTACCTAATTGTTCTAAGTACCGATTTAAAGTTTCTGATTCCTTTTCAAAGCCTCTGTAGTTTACATTCCCATTCTCTTCAACAAATCTATTTAGTAATTGGTCCCAGCTTTTATGGTCAACAAAAGCACAAGTCTGTTCATTGGAGATTGGAACTAAAAATAATGAGTCTGAAAACGGCGAAATGGGCTGTAGCAGAAGAAATAAAAGAAGCGAGCTAATTTGGAGCATTGAATATTTTAAATAATTAGTTGAATAGGCAGTTTAAACCTTACATCATATTTATGTTATATTAAGTATTCAATTCATGTTATTGAAATTTTGAAGTTTGATGTAATGCATTACTTAATTATAAATCCTTTATCAATTCCATAAATAATTTTATCATTTTGGGTTCGGTTTCCTCCGCGACCTTGATTATTTCCGATATATGCACCTGCTCCAGATTATCCGGGTCACATTCATCTGTAAGTACGGAGACTGCTACCACTGGGAGATTTAAATGGTTGGCCACAATTACTTCAGGCACAGTGCTCATACCAACGGCATCTGCCCCCATAGTTTTTAACATTCGGTATTCGGCCTTTGTTTCCAGCTGAGGTCCAATTACTGAAGCATATATACCATTATGCAAAACAATGTTTTCACGACTGGCAATTTTTTTAAGTTTTTCGCACATCTCCATGTCATAAGGTTCGCTCATATCCACAAAGCGAACTCCAAAACTTGCAACATTTTTAAATGCCAGGGGTGATCCGCCCTGAAGATTAATATGATCTTCTATCAGCATTAGGTCACCTTTTTTAAAGTTTAGGTTAATTGCTCCTGCTGCATTGGAGATGAACAATTTCTCTATTCCCAATTCCCGCATTACCCTTATAGGATATGTAACCTCGTCAAATCCATAACCTTCATAAACATGAAAACGACCCTGCATAACCAATACTTTCTTATTTTCAAGAGTACCATAGATAAGCTTACCACTGTGAAATTCAACAGTAGCCAAAGGGAAAAACGGAATGTTGTGATAATGAGCTACAATACCAGATTCAATATGGTCAATTAACCTGCCCAGACCTGTACCTAATACAATTCCGATTTCAGGATTTTCAAAACCTTTATTTCTCAGGTATTGACAAGATTTTTCGAGTTGCTTTTGGGTCATGGACTTAAACTGTTAAATAGGTTTGAAAAACATCAATATCTTTCAAATCCTCATAGACATCAATATCATTTTTAATTTGCAGTAGTTTTACTTTTTTATCCCTTAGGTCATCAAGTGTATCTTTCAACACACTATTTGTTCCCCAATTCTTGTTAATGAATATCTTATTATTTATTGATTTCATTCCAAGCAGGTAGTAACCACCATCAGCGGCAGGACCAATTACATAATCAGAGTTTTCCAGTTCTGTAAAAGCTTCTTCAATAGTTTCACTATTTAAATCATAGATATCACTTCCTATTATAATGACCTTTTTATAACCCTTTTGATAGCCTGTTTTGAAAGCATTATACATGCGTTCTCCCAAGTCTTTGCCATTTTGCAAGTGTTTGGAGTAGATCAATTCATCCCATAAATCATTAGACCCAGGTTCTTCAGTATAATGAACTTCTTTTGAACAATTTAGGTCCTTAGTGATCTCAGCAGTGTGCCGAAGTAAGATCATATAGATATCCAGTGCAGCCTGATCTCCTATTGTTGCTGCCAATCTTGTTTTGCACTTTCCTAGTTTGGGATTTCTTGTAAAAATAAGTAGTAACCTTTCTTTATTTTCTTCCAACGTCATTTATGAATTAATCCTTATATACTTTTTCTGCCTTGGTCAGGTATTTCCCCCATAGCTTACCATAGGCATGTACTTTTTTCGTTTTTTCGCCTTTTGTATTATACACCGTGTGCCCCTGATTGGTCCATTCAAAAATACCTCCGTATAAATTTTTTGTCCTGGAATAACCAGATTCCAAAAGTTCTTCGCCAATATTCTCAGATCTTACACCTATGGAACAATAGACAACGATCTCCGCGCTTTTATCCGGTAATTTTTTTTCCACCTCCGATAATTTGAAATCATCATAACCTACCCATATCGCATTTTTCAAATGACTTACATTGTATTCTTCCCATTCTCTTGCATCTAAAATAATTTTGTCCTGAAAATTTTGCATTTCTGCAACCGTAATGTAAGGAACACTTTCATTATTATACCGATTAAGAGCCTGATCTATTGAAGACTGAGCACAAGCAGAAAGTAAAAGAAAAAAGGTAAATAATAAGTTTATCGAATACTGCATTATAACATAATTATGCTGAGTGTAAAGATACTCAATTAAGTAAAAATTTTCTCTAATGTTGGATTTTAAGGACCAATAAATAAAATGTATTTTTATATAATTCAACCGTTTATTATGCGAACCAATATCATATATCCTTTTATGT
>JABDPH010000159.1 GCA_013042925.1 Eudoraea sp. | reverse complement strand
CAATTTTATTGGTTGGACCAATCTGGTCGCAAACAGACGACAAAGAGCAGTTAAAAGCAATTTATGACGCTTCACTACCCCGCGGGAAGTCTTACACTTGGTTGAATTATTTATCCATTCAGATTGGAGGGCGACTTACAGGATCTGTTCAGGCTGAACAGGCTGTGGAGTATACCAAACAAAAATTAGATTCCCTGGGACTCGACCGGGTCTGGTTACAACCTGTAATTGTTCCAAAATGGGTTAGGGGAGTTCCTGAATTTGCCTATATTGAAAGTAAGCCGGGAATTACTAATAACGTACCTATTTGCGCTTTAGGGGGATCTATTGCAACCCCTACAGGAGGGATCAAAGCGAACGTTATAGAAGTAAATGGTATTGAAGAGCTGGAAAAGCTCGGGCGTAGTAAAATTGAAGGCAAAATTGTCTTTTACAACAAACCCATGGATCCCAGTCTTATTAATACGTTTGAAGCATATTCTTCTTGTGTCAATCAAAGGTATTCAGGAGCTAAAGAAGCTTCAGAATATGGAGCTTTGGGGATTATTGTACGTTCGATGAACCTTCGCCTAGATGACTATCCTCATGCTGGAGGCATGAGTTATGGGGATATATCCCTAGAGAATAGAATTCCGGCAGCAGCTATAAGTACCAATGGGGCAGAATTGTTAAGCACTACCTTAAAACTAAATCCTGAAATAAAATTTTATTTTAAACAAAACTGCAGGCAACTGCAGGATGTTAAATCTTATAATGTTATCGGTGAGATAAAAGGGATTGTACACCCCGATGAAATTATTTTGGTTGGAGGCCATCTTGATTCCTGGGATCTTGGCGATGGCGCCCATGATGATGGTGCCGGATGCGTTCAAAGTATGGAAGTCCTTAGATTACTAAAATTAACAGGGTATGCCCCCAAACGAACAATCCGGGTTGTACTTTTTATGAATGAAGAGAACGGATTAAAAGGTGCGAAAACTTACGCTGAGATTGCTTTAAGTAAAAATGAGAACCATGTATTTGCCTTAGAAAGTGATGCAGGCGGGTTTACACCCAGAGGTTTTTCTTTTGACTGTTCTGAAACTGATTTTGCGAAAATTATACGCTGGAAATCACTTTTTGAACCTTATTACGTTCATTTATTTGAGCAAGGAGGCAGCGGTGCCGATATTGGCCCTTTAAAAAATGACCAAATTGTTCTTGCCGGACTGCGACCTGATTCCCAGCGGTATTTTGATCATCATCATACGGAGATTGATACCTTTGAACATGTTAATAAGCGCGAACTGGAGCTTGGTGCGGCCACTATGGCCAGTTTAGTATATCTATTTGACAAATATGGCTCGGCTTCAGAAGATTCGGAAGCAGATAAATAATATCTCCCAGGTATTCTACAGTGCTTTTAATACTGGCTTTTGGAAAGGTGAAAACAAAGACTGTTTATTTAAATTCATTACCTTTGCAGCTTATAAAAAAATAAGATATGCAAGACGGAATTTACGCGAAATTCAATACTTCTAAAGGAGAAATAACAGTTCAATTAACCCATGATAAGACCCCTGGTACAGTAGGTAATTTTGTTGCACTGGCCGAAGGAGACCTGGAAAATACTGCCAAACCTAAAAACACACCTTATTATGATGGACTAAGCTTTCACAGAGTAATCCCCGATTTTATGATTCAGGGTGGTTGTCCACAAGGAACAGGCACCGGAGATCCAGGATATAAATTTGATGACGAGTTTCATCCAGACCTTAAGCATACAGGCCCCGGAGTACTTTCCATGGCAAATGCCGGTCCCGGCACAAATGGCAGTCAATTCTTTATTACACATGTTGCTACTCCTTGGTTGGACAATAAGCACACGGTTTTTGGAAAAGTTGTTGAAGGCCAGAATGTTGTAGATGAAATTGCTCAGGGAGATTTAATTGATAGCTTAGAAATTGTCAGAATCGGAAGTGAGGCAGAATCCTGGAATGCAGTTGAAGCTTTTACAACTTTTGAAAGTTCCCGCGAAAAAAGGTTGCAGGAAGAAAAACGCAAAGCAGAGGCGGAATTGGAAAAAGTTGCTGCCGGCTTTGATATAACAAACACCGGACTTCGTTACAAAATTCTTAAAGCGGGCAATGGTAATCAGGCAATTAAAGGAAATACAGTATCTGTTCATTATGAAGGATCATTAACAAACGGACAAGTGTTCGATTCTTCATATCAGCGCAATCAGCCCATTGACTTTCAACTAGGTATAGGACAGGTAATACCAGGTTGGGATGAAGGTATTAGTTTATTAAAAGTGGGAGATAAGGCACGTTTTGTAATTCCATCAGAACTTGGATATGGCAGTGCAGGTGCAGGAGGAGTAATACCTCCAAACGCTACGCTGATTTTTGATGTTGAACTTATGGATGCTAAATAAAACCCTGGTTCAATAAAAATAATAAAAGGGGAGACCTGATGTTTATTTATTACCGTCAACTTCTTTCATTAATTTGGAAGAAGTTTTTTATTTGGCTTTATTGGCGCTAAAAACAATAAGTATTAAGTTGATAGCTAATACAAGGGACACGATTACAGAAAAAACAGACATAACAGTTAATTAGGTTATTTTGTGGGGGTACTTTCTTATTTATATAACACCTGGGCAGTTATAAACCCTACTTGCTATTTGCCAAAACAAAGTAATTCTAGAAGTTGTCTATAAAAGTGGGAAACATTGTGTTGTGCAATTCATCGATAAAATTAAAGAAGGTTTGACAAAAGATCAAGCTTAAATTCAATGAGTTATAAAATTTTGTTAACCAAGTTATAAGATATTTCTGATACCATTTTGAAGACTCTTACAGGTGTCCAATAAATATGATATTCTTTTATGCCAAACAAAAAAGCCCTTTGAGATCAGAAGACTTTAATTAATGTCAAAGATTATTAGACCTGTATGTGATCCTGTTATCCTTCTGAAGTAAAGTTTAATTTTATTAAGTTGAAAACTAACAGAGTATGGTCATTACATAATAGATCTTAAATTAGCTTATAGGAAATCAAAATCATTATTTTTGAAAATATGGAAAATATAGAAATTGAAGAATTACGTTATCCCATCGGTAAGTTTGAAGTACCCTCCTCAATATCAGAAGATCAAATTGAAGAATGGATTGGTATTTTGGAGCATTTTCCAAATAAATTAGAATTGTTGGTAAAGGAACTATCAACAACTCAACTAGAGACTAGGTATAGACCGGGCGGTTGGACCGTACGTCAGCTTATTCATCATGTTGCCGATAGTCACCATCATAGCTATATACGTTTTAAATGGGCATTGACAGAAGAAAATCCTATTATTAAACCTTATTTTGAAAAGGAATGGGCAGAACTTTTTGATACCAGGACTGCTCCCATTGAATTATCACTCAATCATCTCAGCGCAGTACATGCTAAATTGGTGTATTTACTTAAAGGACTTTCTTCTATAGATTTAAAGCGAAGTTTTATACATCCTGAGAGTAATGAGTCAACTACAATTGAAGAAAATATTGGACGATATGTATGGCATGGAAACCATCATTATGCTCATATCAAAAATCTTTTACAACGAGAAGGGTGGAATTCATAAAGGATGTTCAAAACCTAATCAATTGACGAA
>JABDPH010000149.1 GCA_013042925.1 Eudoraea sp. | reverse complement strand
TTCTTTATCAGGATTTAGATAATCCTAATGAACCCTTTTAAAATGGTTACTTGCTTAGGCAAAAAGACTTCTTTTACACCTCTCAGGAAATAATATGTTTTAAAAAATAAAAACATCCTAGAGAATTATCTCAGGGATGTTTTTGAAATGCAAAAATTTGTATTTACTTATTAATTAAATCAGCAGTTTCTTTGATGTTGTTCTTAAGGTCGTCGGCAATATCCCGATTACTATCTTCATCATTCGGAAAGATTTCAATGATGCCATTTTCATTGCCATCCAAGGCCTGGCTTAAATCTATTTGTTTTAACGAGCTTAAGAATTGCGAAATATCAAACTCTACAGTGAAGTTTACCATACTGCCGACTACTTTAACACCGGTGCTTCTGCCCACATCCAGGTTTTCGCTGGTATCGTGCCAGAAAATAAATGGCTGACCGTCAATTGTTCCTTCTATATAAATTGATTTGTCGAACAATTTATCAGTTGCAGGCAAGTCTTCATCTTTGTGAAATTTGAAGCGAAGTTCTTTATACATTCCATCCGGGACCACTACATCGCCAATAGTCTGCGACAACGCATCACCATCATTCAACAAATCTATTTGGTAAGGCCCTCTAAATTGAATTTCGTCTGTATCAAGATTACTATTAGGGTCGTCATCGTTCTTGAACACCACATCACGAATTGAAATACGGAAATCGGTAAAAATTACATTCTCGTTGTTCTTCCCTGTAAAAGATGCAGACTTTGCATTGACACCACTGGCATTCAAGGCATCAAGGGTAAGACGAATTCTGCTTTCATCCTTGTCATCCTTGGAACAACCTACAATAAATAAGACCGAAGCCATTAAAATAAAAAATGAATGTTTCATTACAATAAAATTTGGTTAATAGATAAGATTTAAAACGTTTTTCTTTTGGGATTCATATATATAACAACCGAATCCAAAAAATTCCTGAAAAAAAATTAAAAATTGTCCGATCGGTTATTGAGTTAGATAGGGTTCGACCAAAAAAAAGAGCGATAAATCGCTCTCTTTAAACAGAATAAGAGGTATACAGCTACTTTTGCTCTGCCTGTTTTACGGCACAAGTACTTATTCCAAAAGGTGCGTACAGCGGACAGAAGCTTACAAAACTGGTCAGCACAAAAACACCTGCCAATACCAGTAGAACAATTCCTAATGTACCCCCTATTATTTCTGTAAAATAAAGCACTGCAATAATTGCAGCTACAATAAAACGAATGATTCTATCCGCAGAGCCCATATTTTTTTTCATGATAATATATGTTAGTTAGACAAATTTTATACGAGCCAGACTATCCCTAATATTATCGCTTGTATATAATACAAACCAAGAACAGCTTTATAATTTTCTTGCACGTAATTCTTATACACAAAATTAAGTAAGAGAATCATGGTATGCAGTGACTTTAGTCACAGCTTGAATACCTTTATGGTATTGCCCTGTTGTCTGACCATGCCTTCGCCCTCCAATTTTTTCAAAACCCGACTAACCACCTCCCGAACAGTTCCTAGCTCATTTGCCAACTGCTGATGGGATATTTGAACCGGATTTTCTCCTTTAAGAGCAATTTTATCCTTAAGATGACGATGTAAACGTTTATCTATTTTGTCGAACAATACATAGTGTATGGTATCCAAAAGTTCTGCGTATCTGCCTTTGTACTGTTGAAAAAAGAAGTCATTTAAGCGGGGGTTCTCCCTGGTTAGGGTATCCAATTTAGATACTGGAATAAGTATTGCTTCTGTATCTTCCTCCGTAACAGCAAATACCTGACTAGGTTCGTTATTGATACTGGCAGAAAATGACATGATGCAACTTTGGCTGGGCTGTATATAGTACAGCAAAAGCTCCCGGTCTTCATATCTGGTGTAGACTTTGATCAACCCTTTTTGAACAAGCGGTATGACCTTTACAAATTGTCCCGCCCGCAGGATCTCAGTTCCCTTTTCAATGCTTATCAACTCTCCAGCTTCAGCTATTTTTTTCAAAACCGAGTTGTATGACGACGAATTTAAGTTGTCAGTATCCATAGGGAAATCTTGATAAATAAAGATTATTTAGGATAAATATACTAAAACCGCCCCTGAACAGAAGTCAGGGACGGTTAAGAAAACCTTCTTTATCATAGCGGGGCAATAGAAGGTATGGTAGGTATTTCAGTTCGGGGTCTACTGCTTTTCAAAGGTCAATATGTCGGTTCCACCATTACCTCCACTCTCATGGATTAACTCAATTTTAGTTGCGGAATAGGAGACAATGTTCCAATCTTCTGAAAGTTCATTGAAGTCTGCCGGGGTGGCGAAGAATATGTTAAAATCAATCTCACCGGTAGATGTACCACTATTAAAATTACCCAGGGTACACTGATTTCTGAAACGAAGCCTGTCTTCTCCATTAATTCTCAAATCTACATCAGTTTCTCCGTTGTAGAGCTCAATTTCATGTAAGGTCCATGTATCTTCAAGATCAGGCAAATCCGTTATCGTAAGTATAACCTCAATACTGTTGCCACTACCCGAAGCCTCCCAGGTACCTGAATAATTTTCTGAACCATCGGTTACACTAACCGTCCCATCTACTGAGAAATTGAATTTGTAGCTTGTGAAGTTATCTTCTAGTGAATTGTCGTTTCTTTCCAATTTGTCTACAAACCAATCATCACAGGCCGTCAGCACATCGGTAAGTTGATCTACTGTACAACTATTGCAATCATCATCCGAGCTACTATCGCCGGAATCGTCATCCATATCATCATTAGAATCATCATCTATAGTAACCGACCAGGTACCCGTTATGGTAGTGTTTCCATTATCGGCCACTAGGCTTCCATCGCTGTTAAAACTAAAGCCATACCCATTAAAGTTTGTTGTTTCATTTTTATCGGAATCCACAAAGTTGGTAATTACCCATGGACCGGTCATTGCGGTATTGGTAATTTCTTCAACGTCTGCCTGCAATTGAGCCAGATTGGCTATTTCATCATTATCATTGTCGCTGGAACAGCCCACTATGAGTAATAAGGCAACAAAAATTCCGGAATTTAAAATATTCTTTTTCATAATAATTGTATTTGGATTATTGTATTTGTATTAGGATTATTGTTTTGTAAAAATTAATGTATCAGTGGTTCCATCTCCGCCACTAACATCGCGTAGTTCAATTTGTGTGTCAGACACCGCTATAACATCCCAGTCATCATTAAATTCATCCAGAGGGATGGTGGCACCGAAATCCAGCACCAATTTATTGTTCCCGTTCTGCGCTGACCAGTTACCATTAGTAACACTTCCATTGTTCGCAGTAACACTTCCATCAGCCGCAAAAGAAAATGTAAAAGCTGTATAATCATTGGTTTGATCATTACCATTATCAAGATAGGAAGTGACAATCCAGCTACCATCTACTAATACGGTGCTTAAATCTGATCCGCCATTACCGTTACTTGCAGGGTTTCTCTCAAAGGTGAGGAAGTCTGTAGAACCATCCCCCCCACTAATATCTTTTAGCCTAATGATTTCATTGGTTACTTCCAAGACGTCCCAGTCTTCCTCCAATTTGTCAAAAGGAGGGGTAAGTCCAAAATTCAAGTTCAATTCTAAAGGGGTTTCATCACCTGCCGAAGTAGACCATGTACCATTTGTAGTCATTCCAACCCCGTTTGCCGTAGCCGTACCATCTGCGGCAAAATTGAAAATCAGATCGGTAAATGATGCTGTTTCGTCAACATCGTCAAAGTAGTTCGTTATATACCAGTCTCCTGTGGTCAACTCCTGGACCAGGATGGTATCATCAATGCCGGTATTATCATTGCCACTGTTGTTAGAACAAGTAGTTCGAAATCGCAAACGGTCATCACCCATTCTAAGGTCTATATCACTTTCGCTGGGATCCTGATCAATTTCATGTAGGTTCCAAGTGGCATTAAAGTCAGATAGGTTCGGTATATTGATTACAACGGCAATATTGTTCCCTGAACCATTGGATTCCCAGGTTCCCGAAAACATATCAGTGTCAGATTCAGCGGTTAACGTCCCATCATTCGCAAAATTGAATTGGAAAGCTGTATATAAATCTTCCAGGTCCTGGTCACTGCGCTCCAATTTATCAACGCTCCAGTCCGAACAAGCCACCAATACCTCAGAGAGCTGGTCTGTGGTGCAATTATCGCAATCATCATCATTGTAATCATTGTCGTCATCTTCATCACAATCATCTTCGGCATCCTCCAGAATAGTCTCAAGCATTTGAAGGTTGGAAGCCTGCACCTCTGTGCCGTCATATAGAATTACTGCTATAGGAAAGTTTACATTTACAATATCATCTTCATCAAAATCATCAATAAACTCATATAGTTCCTGGTCATTGGAAAAGGTGATGGTGTCAATGACCTCATTGTTGGAATTGAATATAGATGCTGTAACAGGATACTTTATATCAGCACATTCAATGTCATCATCATACTCATTTTCGCCATTACAATCATCGGTAAAAACTTCAAGATCATCCATACCTGTTATGACCACTTCGGTAAAGTCGCTCAGGATAATGGTTATGGGGAAGATTATTTCAAGAACATCATCGTCATCATCAAATTCATCAAAAATGTCCTCAATGGTCTGAAAATCATTGGGGTCATCGACCACGATTTCGAGACCGTCAATTTGCACCGTCACAGGTAGTTCAATGCTTATACAACTAGCGTTGTCAATAATATTGTCATCGGATCCATCCTTTGAAGTAGTATTCTGCAACAAGTTTGCAACGCTAGAGTTGGCCTTAAGGGTTTCGTCCTGCGGTCCTTCAATTAAAACAGATTCTTCTTCCCGGCAGGAAGTAAGTAACAAGGTTAATCCTAAAAAAAGTAGGCTTAGATGTATAAAAGGGGTTTTCATATCAAAATATTTTCTGGTGTTTATATATAGAACAACCCTAACTCCAAAACTCCTGAAAATTTTTAAAGAAAATTATTTTCATAGATTTGATGCTGATTAACCATTGCAGTTTGAAGAAAGATTTACATAAGGATATTTGCGAAGATTCTGTTTTTGAACGACTGTACAGCAAATTGGCCAACGACCTGCATAATTACCTTTATTATAAATATGGTGAAAAGCTTAATCCTAGCGATAAGGCCCAGGAGGCATTCATTAAATTATGGGAAAACTGCAAAAAAGTAACGGTTAGTAAAGCCAGATCCTATTTATATACCGTAGCCAATAATTTGATGCTGAATGAAATCAAACACCAAAAGGTAGTCTTAAAATACCGGGCTGTGAGACCAAAGGAACATACCAATGAATCGCCCGAATTTCTTATGGAGAAAGAAGAATTCTTCAAAAAATATCAAAAAGTGCTCTCAACACTTACAGATGAACAGAGAACAGCCTTTTTGCTAAATAAAGCAGAAGGCAAAAAGCATGAAGAAATAGCCCAAATGTTAGGGGTTACTAAAAAGGTCGTGGAATATAGAATTTATTCAGCATTTAATGTGCTAAAAAATGAATTGGAAGGATTTAGAATAAAATAATCAGGAAAAATCCAAACTTAGTTGTTATATAACTAAACAGTTGTGTTTATGGATAAGGATTACTTGATAAAAAAATGGTTGGCTGATGAGCTTAACCCTGAGGAATCAAAGGTTTTTGAGAAATTGGATGACACCCCTTTTTTCAAAGATGTGGTAGACAGTGCCTCAGTCTTTAAGGCATCCCAATTTTCCAAGGTTGAAGACTACCAAAAATTAAAAGAACGTCTTAATGGTTCTGAAACAAAAGTCAAAAGATTAAATTGGATAAGGCCATTAATGCGTATTGCCAGTGTTTTTGTTTTGGGATTTACGCTGTATTACTTCTTTATCAATGAGAACTTGACCAAAATAGATACCGAGGTGGGCGAAAAAGTATCCATTATCCTCCCTGATGCCTCTTCGGTTACCGTAAACGCCTTATCCGAAATTGCGTATAATGAAAACCGCTGGAAACAAAAAAGGGAAATTAAACTAAAAGGAGAAGCCTTTTTTGATGTGGCCAAAGGAGCGAAGTTTGATGTTATTACCACTAAAGGCACAGTCAGTGTTCTTGGTACCGAATTTAATGTCCGGCAAAGAGGAAGTTTTTTTGAAGTCAGATGTTTTGAAGGAACTGTAAAAGTAAGCACAGCGGACCATGAGGAGATATTGGAACAGGGAGATAGTTTTCGAATTCTAGAGGGAATTTTGACTATTGGAAAAAATATGTATAATGTTCCCCAGTGGACCAAGAATATTAGCGATTTTCAAAGAGTTGCAGTATCACAGGTCTTTGCCGAACTTGAACGACAATATGGGGTAATAATTATATATGAAAATGTGAATATTGAACAACTTTTCACCGGAGGTTTTGTGCATGATAGTTTGGATAATGCCCTGAGATCCATTACCGAACCTCTGGATTTGGAGTATACAATTTTACCAACCAATAAAGTCAGGGTGAAACCACGTGAGAAATAAGCTCATTTTATTTTTTTACATTATTACTTTCCTTTACAGCGCATCAATTTTTGGGCAACAAACGGAGGTGAACAAGTCACTCCTTTCCATATTAATTGAGCTGCAGCAACACTATAGTGTACAGTTCAACTATGCCTCAGAACTAATTGAAGATATGCAGTTAAGGCAACCCAAAGCAAATCTGGAATTTAAAGAAGTCATAGACTATTTAAAAGCGCAGACAGGGTTAGATTTTGTTTTTGTTTCAGAATCCGTAATTTCTATAAAATCCAGACCCATCAAACTTTGCGGGTACATACGCGATAAGGATACACAAGAGCCCTTGCCATACACCACAGTGCAAAGTAATGGTCGGGGCACGGTCACCAACGATGTAGGTTATTTTGAATTGCCTGTTACAACGATTTCAGATGTTGTCCTCATCAGACATATTGGGCACAAGACCATTCGGCGGGAGTTACGTTTTTTCAATACGCAGGAGTGTGGCATAATATACCTGGTGTCCGAGCAGGAACAGTTACCTGAAATTGTGTTGACCGATTATCTTATAAGGGGAATAGACAAGTTGGACAACGGTTCCTTTCAACTGAATTTTGACCAGTTCTCTATATTACCGGGCCTTGTTGAAGAAGATGTACTACGGTCCATTCAAGCCCTTCCAGGTATTCAAAGCATTGATGAAACGGTATCGAATATCAATATTCGTGGCGGAAGTAATGACCAAAACCTGATTCTATGGGACGATATTAAAATGTATCAGTCCGGACATTTTTTCGGACTCATTTCTATGTATAATCCTAATATCACCCAGAAGGTAGCTTTACAAAAAAATGGCAGCTCTGCTGCCTATACCGATGGGGTTTCAGGCACTATAGCAATGAGTACGGATAAGAACATAAATCCGAATACGAATGGAAGTATTAGTATCAATCTTATAGATGCCAACGGCTACATTGACTTGCCATTGGGTGAAAACGCCTCGGTTCAAGTGGCAGCAAGAAAGTCCATAAGCGATTTTTTTGAGACACCCACCTACTCTGAATATTTTGATCGTATAACCCAGGATACTGAAATTTCTGCGAATGTGGATACCATTACAAATTCGGATATTAAATTCGATTTCTATGATACCTCGCTTCGATTGCTAGTGCAGCCAACTGACAAAGATTTTCTGCGACTCAATTTTATATTTACGGCAGACCAGGTTGTTTTTAATGAAAGTGCAATGGTGAATACAAGTGAGGAGATTCGTGAAAGTAGTCTTGACCAAAACAGTATCGCCGGGAGCCTATATTATCTGAGGAAATGGAACCCAAATATGACCACCGAGTTCTCCATTTATGAAACTGATTATAAACTAAGGGCCATTAACTCCAATGTCCTACAAGAACAGCGGTTTTTGCAGGAAAATGTAGTTTCAGAAACTGGAGTACGCGCTGTGGTGAGGAACAAAGTCTTTGAGAATTTTGAATGGCGCAACGGATACCATTTTGTAGAGACCAAAATCACAAATTTAGATGATGTTGACGATCCGATCTTTCGGAGATTAGAAAGTGAGGTGTTGAGGACACACGGAATATTTTCAGAAATTGATTGGTCAACGCCCAATAATAGTACATCGGTTAACGCCGGCTTACGATTCAATTATCTGGATAAATTCCAAAAACTGCTTTGGGAGCCACGACTGAGTTTTAACCAAAAGTTTCTTCAATGGTTCAATGTTGAGGTGCTTGGGGAGTTCAAGCATCAAAATACTTCACAGGTCATCAACTTTCAAAGCGACTTTTTAGGGCTGGAAAAAAGGCGTTGGCAGCTTTCTAATGATGCAGACATTCCTGTAATCCGAAGTAAGCAAGGTTCATTGGGTTTGAGTTATGAACGATTAAACTGGCTAGTCCATGCCGTTGGATTTTTAAAAGAGGTTAATGGCATTACCACGCAAAGCCAGGGTTTTCTCGATCGATATGAATTTGTAAGAACTTCGGGGAAATATGATGCTTACGGGATGGACTTCTTGCTCAGAAAACAAATCCGGGACTGGAACATTTGGTTGAGTTACGGCTATTTGAATAGCAAATACCATTTTGAAGAACTACCAGAACCTGAATTTCGCAGTAATTTTGACATTACACATTCCATTTCATCAGGGGTTACTTTTTCTACCAATAAATTACAAATAGCAGCAGGGGTGAATTGGCGTACCGGAAAACCATTTACACCACCCGTACTGGGCGATGATATTGCCGATGGCAATATTAATTATGCTGAAGCAAATTCCGATCAGTTGGACGATTATTTGCGGTTGGATGTTTCAACTATTTATACTACCCGGCTAAGTAACAAGACTGATTTCCAGGCTGGAATATCCATATGGAATTTGTTAAACAAGGAAAATATTATTAATACTTTTTTCAGAGTGGATAATTTAGGTAATTCACAACAAGTAATTCAAAGCTCCTTGGGCATTACACCAAATGCTACCATTAAGTTTCTTTTTAATTAATCCTTTTAGTTGTAAAACAAAGTTTATTGCCAATGCCCTGATACTTGGCAACTACATAATGTTAATTAGAATCCTATAACTGGTATCCGATGGAAACCAAATTGCTGGTTTACCCTCCTTTGGAGAACATACTGGTAGAAAAGTGAAGGCTATAGCCTTTGGTAATATTCTTTTTGGTGACTTAACAGCAAGTATTAAATCAGGATTGGGATAATTCTAATTACATTTTCCGTTGGAAGTAGAAAGCCTAAAATGGCCCACGCTTTTTGAGCCATGCTTTTCGCGGACCAAAGGACTACTTCTTTATCAGGATTTGGATAATCCTAATTACATTTTCCGCTGGAAATAGAAAGCCGGAAATGGCCCACGCTTTTTGAGCTATTCTTTTCGTGGACCAAAGGACTACTTCTTTATCAGGATTTAGATAATCCTAATGAACCCTTACTGAAAATAGAAAAGTGAATGGCAAAGGCCATTCTATTTTTTATTTCCTTCTGCTCAGTCAAACTTCGTTTGTCTTATCTGCGGAAATAAAAAAGTGATCCGTTTTACGGATCACTTTTCTGCTTGGTCGGGATGACAGGATTTGAACCTGCGACCACTCGGCCCCCAGCCGAGTGCGCTACCAGACTGCGCCACATCCCGATTCTATTAGTTATCTAATTCTTCATTTTTAATTTAAATCCTATATCCATGAGGATCTGCGACCATTCCGCCAACGGCGGAATACGCTACCAGCCTGTCCCGCCACCGGCGGGAACAAGCCACATCCCGAAATTAAGACCGCAAAAATAACAAAGTTTATTTTAATTGCCCTGTGCTTGCTAACCATTATTTGATGTCTAAATAAATATAAGTTTGTAACCTTAGTAACGTTCGAAAGAATACTAAAAATTGACCATTGTTTATAACACCTTGATATTCATAGTTTTAACTTTTTAAAAATATGATATTTATCATAATTTAAGTAAAGTTCCGGTCATAATTTTAACAGAAGATTAATAAACCGGTTAAATAGACAGTCTTATGAAAAATTTAAAATTATTAGGTTATCTGATGGTTTTTGCATCAGCTTTACTGTGTGTTCAATGTACCAGTGATGCCATAGGTCCTCCAGGGGCAGATGGTATTGATGGTATTGATGGAATTGACGGAATTGACGGGGTTGATGGTACTGCCTCTTGTATTAGTTGCCACTCCAACGAAAACAGAGATCCTTTATTTGCTTCCTGGGAATTATCAAAACACGGCACAGGCTTTATTGGTTTTGCTGCTCCTAGAGA
>JABDPH010000145.1 GCA_013042925.1 Eudoraea sp. | reverse complement strand
GTCTAATCGTCTTTATAAACTAACTTCATTAAAGTGATTATTTTCCAAGAAGCAAAACAGTTTTAATTTAGCTTTTATCAGTATTTTTGGATTTGAAATTATTTAATGAAGTACTACTTTTTATTTTTAATCCTTGTTGCAAATTCTTTCTACGGGCTTACGCAAGAAAAGGAAAACGATACCATTACCTACCTTAATGAAGTGATTATTTATAATCCTATAAGAGCGAATAAAACTCTTGGGATTACGCAATCCACAATTATTCGGGAAAATGCATTTCAAAATCACAGTCCAATTGATATAGCCTCATCAATTAATCAGATCTCTGGAGTTTATTTGCTTTCCGGCGCATTAAATACTAACCGAATAACCATTCGGGGAGTTGGTGCACGCACCCCTTTTGGAACAGATAAATTACGCTTATACTTCAAAGATATTCCAGTTACAAATGGAAGTGGTTTTTCAACTATTGAAGCTTTCGACCTGGAAAATCTTACTTCCATGGAAGTGATTAAAGGGCCTAAAGGAACTGCGTATGGCACAAATCTGGGAGGTGCCATACTTCTTAAACCTAAAGAACAAATATCTAATGGAACATTTTTTGCAAACAATTTTACTATTGGTTCTTATGGGCTTATTAAAGACAATTTTAGTTTTGCACATACTACGGATAGTCTGGAGATTAATTTGCGCTATAATCATTTGAATACGGACGGATATAGGGAGAATAGCAACTTTAACCGCAATGGTATTCTTCTGACCTCGGCTATTAAACTAAGCCCCAGGAGTTCAATTGGTATATTGGCAAATTATATTGATTACACCGCTCAAATACCAAGTTCTTTAGGAATAACTGCCTTTAAGGAAAACCCCAGACAAGCTGCTTTCACATGGAAACAGGCACAGGGATTTGAATCCAATAAATATACACTTCTGGGGCTCTCCTATAGCTATAAAATAAGTAGCAAGCTAGAGAATACAACAAGTCTTTTCTACTCATATCTTGATCATTACGAACCACGTCCTTTTAATATCCTGGATGAGTTTACTAATAGTTACGGTTTCAGGTCCATATTTACAGGTAATTTTGGATTTCAGGACAGAGAAGCGTCTTACCTGATTGGAGGTGAACTCTACAAAGACGAATATAATTGGAGAACTTATGAGAATTTATATCGCGAAAACGATGGAAACGGAAGTCTTCAGGGAGATGAACTTAGTCGCAACAAGGAATTCAGAAGGCAATTCAATGCATTTGCCTCTATAACACTCCCGCTCGCTACCAGATTTAATATGCAACTAGGGGTTAACCTAAACAAAACTCATTACGACTATAGAGACCTATTTAATTCGGGTGAAGATAATAAAAGTGCAAAACGAAATTTTGATCTTATTGTAATGCCAAGTTTGGATTTGGTCTACTCAATTAGCCCGGGGCGGCAGGTATATGTAAATATTAGCAGAGGGTTTTCCAATCCGGGATTGGAAGAAACACTTACTCCTGAAGGGGTAATCAACCCAGAGATAACCCAGGAAAAAGGGATGAACTATGAGCTTGGCGCCAAAATGTATCTTGCCAGGAATAAACTATGGTTAAACCTGGCTGTCTTTAGGATGAATATTAATGATTTATTAGTTTCACAGCGCATCGGCGAAGATCAATTTGTTGGTAAAAATGCAGGGAGTACAAGACATCAGGGTATTGAATTAGATATGAATTATACTATCGATCTAAGCTCTAAATTACAAATCATTCCATTTGCAAGTTATACCCTCAGTGACCATATATTCGTGGATTTTGTAGATGGAGACAATGACTATTCAGGAAATCCCTTAACGGGTGTTCCCAGGAATAGAATTAATTTAGGATTGCGCCTTAACTACACTAAGAATTTTTATTGGAACACTACCTATCAATACGTAGATGGTATTCCTCTTACAGATGCCAACAGTCTGTATAGCGAACCTTATAATATTTTAAATACAAGATTGGGATATAATAAAGAAATAGTAGAGAATTTATATATCTCTTCAGATTTTGGTATAAATAATATATTTGATGTTAATTATGCCCAATCCGTGCTAATCAATGCTATTGGATTTGGTGGATCCGAACCTCGTTACTACTACCCCGGGAATGACAGAAATTTTTATATAAGTCTGGGACTTAGATATCAATTATGAGTATTCCTATCTAATAAGGCCTTATTCTGTCTTCTTTAACCAGTGCTTCATTGCGACTTCATTGGCGATAGTCTCATTAACGGCTCCAATAGCTATTCTCTTCTGCTCCATGGTGTCTCTGTGACGAATAGTTACTGTTTCATCTTCTAAAGTTTGATGATCTACAGTAATGCAAAAAGGAGTACCTGCGGCATCTTGCCTTCTATATCTTCGGCCTACGGCATCTTTTTCATCATAGATCACATTGAAATCCCATTTGAGATCATCAATAATTTTATGTGCTATTTCTGGTAAACCATCTTTTTTTACAAGTGGCAGTACAGCTGCTTTTGTAGGTGCAAGGACGGCCGGAATTTTTAAAACCGTTCTGTTAGTTCCATTTTCGAGTTCTTCTTCCTTTAGTGAATTTGATAAAACGGCCAGGAACATTCTATCAACTCCAATGGATGTTTCTACAACATAAGGCACATAATTCTGGTTGAGTTCAGGGTCGAAATACTGCAATTTTTTACCTGAATATTTTTCATGGCTGCCAAGATCAAAATCCGTTCTGGAATGAATCCCTTCGAGTTCTTTAAATCCAAAAGGAAATTTAAACTCAATATCCGAAGCGGCATCCGCATAATGAGCTAATTTTTCATGATCATGAAAGCGGTAATTCTCCTCCCCCATTCCCAGGGATAAATGCCATTTCATGCGCAATTCCTTCCACTTTTCGTACCATTCTATCTGAGTTCCGGGTTTAATAAAAAATTGCATCTCCATTTGTTCAAATTCCCGCATCCTGAAAATAAATTGCCTTGCAACAATTTCATTTCTGAACGCTTTTCCAATTTGTGCAATTCCAAATGGTATTTTAAGTCGTCCGGATTTTTGAACATTCAGAAAATTCACGAATATCCCCTGAGCAGTTTCGGGTCTCAAATAAAGATCGGTTGCATTTTCAGCAGAAGCCCCTAGTTTTGTTCCGAACATTAAATTAAATTGTTTAACATCTGTCCAGTTCTTTGACCCTGAAATGGGGCAAACTATTTGCAATTCTTCGATTAAGTTCTTTACATCCACTAAATCTTCTGCTTCCAAAGATCGTCCTAGGCGTTTAAGTATATTTTGAGCCTTTTCCTGATAACCCAAAACTCGTGGGTTCGTTGTCAGAAATTGAGTTTTATCGAATGATTCACCAAATCGTTTTGAAGCTTTCTTAACTTCCTTATCAATTTTAGCCTCTATTTTGGCAACGTAATCCTCAACCAATACATCTGCACGATACCTTTTTTTTGAATCTTTGTTATCAATAAGTGGATCATTAAATGCATCAACATGCCCAGATGCCTTCCAGGTAGTAGGGTGCATAAATATGGCAGCATCAATGCCAACTATATTTTCATGCATCTGTACCATGGCTTTCCACCAGTATTCTTTTATGTTTTTTTTAAGTTCAGCGCCATTCTGAGTATAGTCATATACTGCGCTCAATCCATCATATATTTCACTTGATTGCACCACATAGCCATATTCTTTCGCATGTGAAATTACCTTTTTAAAGATGTCTTCTTGATTTGCCATTTGGCAAAAATAGAATATTATCGCATTTATTATTTAAGAGAAGGAAATAAAATGAAATAAGACTATGAAGTAAAGTTTATTTCAATTGAAATTCTGAAGATGATAGTAGTTTTTCATTTTCAAAAACATTTAGCGTATACCTGCCAGGTTCAAGTGAACCTTCAGGAATAGTTATAAAATCACATACGCTAAGTTCATTCCCTGTCGAAATGAGTTCTACCCTTTTACTGTAGACATTTCCATTTACCGAAATGATATTGGCATTATCTTCTATAACGCCCATGCTGGGGCCAAGAAACTGAAAGTATAAAACCTTTTCTTCGTTCCTATCATTAGGATTACCCATTATTGTTACACATCCCCTGAGTTTTTCAATGGTGGATGCTTTCGTGGTTTTAATCGGTTTTCCGCTTCGCAGTCTAAAACCACTTCCTTCTGAATTTTCCAATTTTAAATAGCTCTTAATTCGCAATTCCTTGCTAAGCTCTTTATTTTTTTCACGTAATAAGGCTTCTGCTTCTGCCAAAGAACTACTTTTTCCCCTTAATTCTTCTATCATTTTGCGAGTCTCCTCATATTTATCGGAGAGTAGCATATTGTTATATTTAAGGAAATTATTTTTGAGTTTAAGACTATCGTGCTTTATTTCTAATTCGCGAAGCTCTTTCTTGTATTCCTTTAATTTAGCAACGGTAAAGTTTAGTCTTCCCACCGAATCCAAAAGTTGTTGTACACGGTATCTGGAATCCTGCAATTCTATTTCGTTTACCTCGTTAAGTGCTGATAGTCGGTCTACTTCAGTCTTCATCAGGGTTAAATCTTTTACGAGGAGCCCTTTTTCATCTTCAAGATAGTTTATTTGTGTTCTGGATTGGGCATAACTATAGTAGAAAGCTATTAATATACCTATTATTACGGCAACTAATGC
>JABDPH010000143.1 GCA_013042925.1 Eudoraea sp. | reverse complement strand
GACAACATCCCCTTCATCCGCAGTGAATGAACGCGAACCCCGGAGACCAAACCACCCCGGGCTCCTTTAACCACCTCTGTGTTGTCTTCCAGCTTTGCTGAACTTCTTTTCTTTCCCATTCGCATGGCCGTTGCAAGGGCGGTTCCCGAAGGGGCATCCGGCTTCTTTTCTTCGTGCCGCTCTATGATCTCTGCCGAATCAAAATAAGGTGAAGCTATTTCTGCAAAGCGCATCATCAGTACTGCACCAATTGAAAAGTTAGGTACTATGAGACATCCCGGATCATCCTTACCCCAGAAAGATTTTAACTCCGCAATCCGATCTTCAGTAAAACCTGAGGTCCCAACTACAACCCTCATCCCCCTGGCATGCCATTTTTTTAAATTCTCCATCACTACTACCGGATGAGCACATTCCACCAGTATTTTAGCGTCTACCTTTTCAATCACATCTTCTACCCCTATCCCCGCCACACTTTTACCGACATGACCCGGCGCATAGGCTCCCGAAAGTTGCATATCATCCGCTTTTGAAATACCATTCGCAATAGCCCTGCCTAATCTTCCCATTGCGCCCGAAACTGCTACTTTCATACTACTTTATTTTTATAATGACTTTTCAAAATATCTTCTAATTGTTCTACCGTTTTTAAAGCATCATCCTTTGAAAACCGCAAAGGAGGTTTTGTTTTCAAAACACTGTCATACGGACCATCAGTACTAATAAGTATGTGTCTGTTTCGCAATTCATTCTTTATATAATGTGCCAGGTTGGTATCATGATCCATACTCTTATCTTTCACAATTTCAACACCAAGATACAAGCCAGAACCTCTCACATCTCCTATGCATGGATACATTTTTTGTAATCCCAGAAGTAGTGATTTGTAATAATCCCCAACAATTTTCGCGTTTTCCTGTAAATTTTCTTCATCGATAACTTCCAGAACCGACAAAGCAATGGCGCAAGACACAGGATTGCCTCCAAATGAACTAAAGAATTCCACCCCTTTTTCAAAAGATGCTGAAATTTCTGAAGTACAGACCACAGCTCCCATAGGATGCCCGTTGGCCATAGGTTTTCCAAGTACAATCACGTCCGGAACAACTTCCTGTGCTTCATAACCCCAATAATGATTCCCTACACGACCAAATCCTACCTGAACCTCATCATCAATGCAGATACCTCCCTGATTACGTATTGCCGGATATATATGTTTTAAATAACCTTTAGCCAATGGTACCTGACCACCGCAACCTATAATAGGTTCGCAAATAAATGCGCCTATCGGAGTTGCGGAATTTTCAATCAGATTAATGGCTTCTTCCCCATAACTTTTTCCGGCACTGCCATTGTCATTGGTATACTTCCCTCTGTAAGTATCGGGAATAGGTGCCACCAAAATATGGTCTTTTTTCCCACCGCCTTTAGGATTATTAAATTTATAATAACTGGCATCAATAGCCGCCTTTGTATTCCCGTGATAACCGTGCTCGAGGACCATTATATTACCATTCCCGGTGTGAATATTAGCCATACGCAGCGCCAGATCGGTAGCTGCGCTTCCGGAGTTCACAAAATATACTTTATTTAATGAGTCGGGAAATTTCGACAAAAGCTTTTCCGCATATTCATTTAAAGAATCGTAAAGATACCTTGTGTTCGTATTCAGTTTAGCCATTTGCCGCTGCCCGACCTGCACTACGCTTGGATGGCAATGCCCTACGTGCGGAATATTATTGTAAGCGTCTAAATAGGTATGCCCATAGGCGTCATACATATATTGAAATGCAGCCCCTGCCATATAAATAGGCTTGTCATAACTTACTGAGAGAATTGAACTCATATGCTCATATCTCTTCTCCATTATCTTTTCTATAGGCGGTTGATTTTTTGCCGGATATCCGGCTGCCTGACGAAAACAATTTTCCGCCGCGATAGGATTGATAGCTAACCAACGATATAACATCTGCCATGCATACTTTTCACTTACAAAGGCATATTCATTATCCCCACCTATTTCTCTGGCATTTGCAGAAATACAGACACTTATGCAAAGTCTGGCAGCAATCAGGTAATAAAGGACTTCTAATTCTATCTCCTGAAGAGGTAGTATTTCATGATAAGATTTTATTAATATGGAGGCCCATTTCAATGGATCTTCTTTATCGTAACAGGCATATGTAATTGCAATAGCCAGTTCATTAATAAGAAAGGTATCTGCCATATCACCAAAGTCTATAATTCCGGATACCTCTTCCTCAGTAACCAGGACATTCAATTCATTGGCATCATTATGGATTACAGACGTTCTTAATTCATGGAGGAGCGGGACTACATTTTCTTCATATTGTTTAAAATAATAGTGAACAAGGCTCCTATCCTTTTTATCCGGAATACTGTCCAGGTATTTTTTACTTAGATTCAGATATTGAATGTCCCATTTTAACTTCCTCGCTGCGACTCTGTAATCAGTAAACTGTTGAAATTTTAGATCTAATTGGGCAAGAAATTTACCAAACGTTTGGAATAATTTTTTTGTATGTGGCACGTCTACCAGAAACTTGCCCTCAAGGTAAGAAAGCATTCTGCAAATACATTCCAGCCCATTAATGGTAACTATAGCTGTGTAACTCTGGTTCTTTGATGGAATGGGGGTTTGTATATTTCTCTGACCTTCGTTTTGTAAAAACAGAAGCGCGTTGTTTTCAGCTTCCACCAAGGACAGCGCATCCTGAGTAGCGGGGTATGTTTTGAAAATATATTTGTCTGTTTGGGTTTCAACAAGGTAGTTGGCATTATCTAATCCGCTTAGTCTTTCAACCTTGATGGCATTTATTCCAAATTGTTCTCGTAAAATGGACTTCATTTATTAGTTATACCAGGATTTAAAAAATAGGTTTCTGAAGTTGCTACTAATTCATGTTAATTGCAAAAGTCCTAAGCTAATAATTCTAATGCTTAACCCAAAACGATCTTATTAAAACCTGGGAAATGCCCCGGTGCGAACAGCGTGAAATTGTGAACAACAATAACCGGGTGACCATTGTAGATAAAAATGCACTTGAAGTGACTATCAATCTGGATTTTTTATCTCCAAATAAGAAGTATAAAGCCATTCTGTATAGCGATGGGGAAAATGCGCTTTCGGCTAGTTCGTAAATGTCATTGCTCCATAATAGGCCGCCCCAAGGAGTGCTGTCTTATCGTTCAAAATTACCTTTACCGGCATTTGCTGAAGCAGGGGATTCATACGGCCTGCTGAAACAAAGTTTTTATAAAAAACTTCCCTGTTTATCATCCGGAGTATTTTTGGGACGATACCGCCCCCAATATAAACCCCACCTGTAGCTTTGGTCTTTAAAGCAAACTGGGCAGCTTCTACAGCCAGATATCTAATAAATAAATCCAGTGTCTCCTCACAAATTGGGTCATTTTTTTCATGGGCAACAGCGGTAATAACAGCTGCCGCATCTCCTGCTTGGATTTTATCTTGTAACCATTCAGGTTCGGGAATTCCCCTGAAATCCCTTAAAAATTTGTAGCTGGTTACAATTCCGGGGCCTGAAACAAGTCTTTCCCAGCTCACATGCCCATACTTTTTATGCAGTTGTTTCCATAGTTCCCAATCCAGATCGTTTCGCGGGCAAAAATCGCAATGCCCTCCTTCGGTGGCATAGGGATGAAACTGACTGCCATCCCAATACAAGCCTGCCTCTCCAAGACCCGTTCCAGGAGAAATGATTACCGCATTCCCCGGTATGTTTGATCCTTCTTTTAATATTTCAAAATCTTGCTCCGTGAGAGCCGCAAGGCCATATGCATTGGCCTCCATATCATTGATCAGAGCTATAGAACTAACCCCAAGTTCTCTACTAATTTTCTCACTATCTATCTCCCATGGAAAATTTGTGCCTTTTACTTTACCCCTTGTAATCGGGCCGGCTACGCCCAGGCAGATACCATCTATATCAGCCAATGTATCTTTATTAAAAGCATACACCATCTCTATAAAAGCATTAAAATCTTTTGTGTGGTATGATTGCTCTTTCTTTAAGGAAAGACGTCCTTTATTAAATTCAAAAAGTGCCAGGTTTGTTTTTGTTGCCCCAATGTCACCTGCTAAAATAGTAGCACTTGATTTAGCAGTTTTTTTATTGCCCGGGAAGGCCAAAGGTATTTGAG
>JABDPH010000139.1 GCA_013042925.1 Eudoraea sp. | reverse complement strand
CTTTTAGGTAAAAGAAAGCTATGAAAAGCACTGAGAAGAGACCAATACTCAAACTACCCGATAAACTTACCACAGTATTTAAGAACTCCGGAATAACACCAAAATTGATCCTGGAAAATATCTTTGATTCACGAAGCTGGGTTCTTATGTCGACATTTGTAATTCCGAAATAGCTGGTTACCTCATGGTAAAGGTTTTCAAGGTTTTGTTGTAATGCATCTATATTTAGTAATGAAAGGTTTTGCCCCTGTTTTATTAATAGGGGTATAAACATCAATACTATGCCAATAACAATGCCTAAAAAAAACACCATGGTTAGAATTACAGAAAGCGTATTTCTCATTTTCAATCGCGTTCTGAGGAATACCACAACCGGCCGTCCAATCAGTGAAATAATAACCGCTATGGTGATATAGATTAGAAGTGTGCTGATTTTAAAAAAGAAATAACAGATAAGAAGTATTACCGTAATAACAGCTACTGCTCTCAATATTCCATCAGCAATCACCTTTGAATTCATTGTTCAATTTTTAAATGCATAATCGATGATATTTGCGCCCATTTGCAGGGCTTTTAGACGTACTTCCTCCGAATCGTTGTGTACTTCGGGATCTTCCCAGCCGTCACCCAGGTCAGATTCATAGGTGAATAATAACAGCAGTCTGTTCTCATGAAAAATACCCAGAGCCTGCGGTCTTTTGCCATCATGCTCATGAATCTTCGGCAAGCCCTGAGGAAATTCGTATCGGGACTTAAAAATTGGATGGTCAGCAGCAATTTCAACAAGTTGCTTTTCTGGAAAAACTTTAATAATTTCTTTCCTTAAATAAGGCTCCATTCCGTAATTATCGTCAATATGTAAAAATCCGCCAGAAAGTAGGTATGTCCTTAGGTTAATTGCTTCATCCTGGGTAAAGAATACATTTCCATGGCCCGTCATGTGTAAAAATGGAAACTGAAAAATTTCTGAATTGCCCACCTCCACGGTTTGAGGTCTGGGTTCAATTTCTGTATCAATATTTTCGTTGCAAAACCTTATTAGATTAGGCAAGGCAGTTGGGTTGGCATACCAGTCGCCTCCGCCATTATATTTCAAAATCGCGATTTCCTGTGAATTTACGTTCAGCAACCAAAAAATTGTAAAAAAAAAGGGAAGTAATTTCATAAAAAAGGGTCAGCTGTCATAAATCTAAAGATACTATAATCGGCATAATAAATTTAATTTATAAAATTTTTTCCCTTAGGCATTAATTAAAAATTCAGACTTTAAATTTAGAATTAAGTCAGGAACTATAAGAAGTTAATAGAGCCAACAACCTTTAAGACCCACTGTTTATCAATGCCACGGCGGTACAGGCCAAAATAGCTGCCGTTTCAGTTCTGAGACGGGCTTCACCAAGAGTTATTGGCAAAAAACCTTTATCATAAGCCTCTTTTATCTCTTTTTTCGAAAAATCTCCTTCCGGACCAATTAAAACAGTAACATCTTTATCTGCCGCAATACATCGTTTCAGGTCGAGTTTTTCTTCTTCCTCACAATGGGCAATAAACCTTAATTCTTTATGGTCCTGTTCGATGAATTCTTTAAATGAAACAGGTGTATTAATTTTGGGCAGGTAAGTCCGCATTGATTGTTTCATCGCAGATTGCACTACTTTTTGAAGCCTCTCCATTTTAAGGATTTTGCGTTCAGAACGATCACATAGGATAGGAGTTATTTCATGAACCCCGATTTCGGTAACTTTTTCAAGAAACCATTCATAACGATCCATGCTTTTGGTGGGTGCAACGGCCAGGTGAAGATTGAACATTTTTGGATGTCTCTTTTGTGTTGCAATAATTGAAGCTTTACACAGCTTACTGTCAGCAATCAGTACTTGAGCAGTAAAAAAATCTCCTCTCCCATTGGTGATATAAACTTCGTCTCCCTCTTTTTTCCGCAAGACTTTTATAATGTGTTTACTTTCTTCTTGGTTAAAAGAGAATAGATTGTCGCCATCTTCCAGCGCGGGGTTATAGAAAAGTTGCATAATTATTTATAGAAAAGTTTAGTTATTTTTCATTCAATTTACTCCTTGCATGTTCAAGTCCTAGCTCTATCCAATGTTGAAGTTGTTCCTCAGTATTAAAGCCTTGCTCTGAGACATATATAAATTCTTTTAAGGGCCTATTTGTGAAGTCCATGGGGCGAACATAGTTTTTGGCAAGTAAGGCATTCACTTTATTAGAAAGGACCCTAACCATTAGATCATTTTTTATAATACCAACCGTCATTTTACCCCGATACAAAAATGCTAGACCTCCAAACATTTTCTTTTCCTGGAAATCCTTGATTATGGATGCAGGGAATAGTTTTAATGCAAGTCGAATTCGTTTTGCTAATTCCTCGTTATAAGCCATTCATAATTTGGTATTGGTTAAATAACATACCTGGCCTTAGCGGCAATTCGTTCATCGCTAAAAACCCCGTCAATATACTTTAAATAGCCTACAATACCAATCATCGCCGCATTATCGGTACAGTATTCAAATTTAGGTATATAGGTATTCCATCCGTATTTCAGTTCACTATCTTTTAAAGCCTGCCGTATTCCGGAATTGGCCGAAACGCCACCACCAATTGCTATTTCTTTGATACCCGTTTGCCTGGAAGCTTTCTTTAGTTTATCCATCAATATATTAATGATTGTAAATTGAATCGAGGCGCATATATCATTCAAATTCTGTTCTATAAAATTTGGGTTTTTACGTGTTTCCTTCTGAATAAAATACAAGATGCTGGTCTTTAAACCACTAAAACTAAAGTTTAACCCCTGTACTTTTGGTTTTGGAAAGGGGAAAGCAGTAGGATTTCCTTTGGCAGCATACTTGTCAACAAAAGGTCCTCCGGGATACGGAAGGCCAAGAATTTTAGCACTCTTATCAAAGGCCTCTCCGACGGCATCGTCAAGGGTTTCACCAAGGATTTCCATATCAAAATAATCATTGACCAAAACTATTTGAGTATGTCCGCCACTAATGGTCAAAGCTAAAAATGGGAAGGAGGGAACTTTTTTATCGCCTTCTTTTATGAAATGGGCTAAAATATGTGCCTGCATATGATTAACCTCTATTAATGGAACATTCAGACCTAAAGAAAGTGATTTTGCAAATGAAGTCCCTACTAATAAAGAACCTAATAGTCCAGGTCCGCGCGTAAATGCTATGGCCGATACTAGTTTTTTGTCGATATTTGCTTTGGCTAACGCTTGGTGTACAACCGGAACAATATTTTGCTGGTGTGCTCTTGATGCAAGTTCAGGTACAACGCCTCCGTATGCCTCATGAATTTTTTGCGTGGCTACCACGTTACTGAGCATCTTGTCATTATGCATAATAGCCGCTGATGTATCATCACAAGATGATTCAATAGCCAGGATATAAATATTTTGTTTATCGTTCATGGTTTGGAACAAAAATTGGTAGTACAAAGGTAAAACATAATAGCCCTATCAAAAAACTGAGAAAAATAATCGTAAGAACGCTTTTAGTCTTCCTGCTGGCTTGCGTTTTTGGCACTATAATACTATCACTACCGGCAATTCAAACCAGGCTTGCGCAGTATGCAACCAAAACTTTGAACAAGGAGTTTGGCACCAATATCAATATAGACAGACTTAGAATATCACTTATTACATGGGATACTGCCATTAAGGATGTTTATGTTGAAGATTATAAGCAGGACACGCTTATATATATTCAGGAACTTTCTACTTCTATCTTGAGTGTTCGAAATCTTGTCAATGGGAAATTGCAATTTGGGGATATAGATATAGAGGGACTGCTTTTTAATCTAAAAACATATGAAGGCGAAGATGATAATAATCTCGGTGTTTTTGTAGATAAGTTAGATGATAAAAAGCCCAGAGACCCTAATAAGCCGCCTTTCTTTTTTAGTTCATCTGATGTGCAAATAAGCAATAGTGCATTCCGGTTAACGGACATGAATAAGGAAAAAGTAGAGGTTTTAAACTTCAGAGACCTGAATATAGAAGCCACTGATTTCTTGATATTAGGGCCCGATGTCACTACCGTCATCGAAGATTTATCATTTAAAAGTGCGCTGGGAATCGATGTTGAAAAACTCGCTACAAGCTTTAAGTATACAAGGGAACAAATGCAATTTGATTCACTTCAAATCCGAACCCCCAAATCAAATATTGTTGGCAATCTGGAATTTAATTATATCCGGGAAGATCTGGTGCAATTTGTAGACAAAGTAAATCTAAATGCAGATTTTACAGATTCCTCGGTTGCTTTGGACGAAATAAATATGTTGTGGAACCAATTCGGATCAGATAAATTGGTGAATTTTTCAGCAAATGTAAATGGGGTTCTAAATGACCTGAATGTAGAACGCTTGTTTCTTCTATCAGATAATACAGGGATTAGAGGAGATTTTAACTTTAAAAATTTATTTACCAAAGGCGGTCCTTTTGAGCTCGATGCTCAGATTAAAGATATTTCAACCAGCTATTACGAGCTAAGATCCTTGTTGCCGCAAATATTGGGTAAATCATTACCCTCCATTTTTCAAAAATTAGGACAGTTTACCGTTAGGGGCGAAACATTTATCACCCAAAAATCTATTGAAACCCGGGCAAACCTTAGAACGGCTATAGGTAGCAGCTATGTGGATCTTACCCTTTCAGAAATAAACAATATAGACAACGCGAGTTATAAAGGATTTGTATCCCTGATTGATTTTGATTTAGGTCGATTTATAGATAAAAAAAGTCTGGGTAAAACAACTGTCGACGTAAATGTTGAGGGCAAAGGTTTTGTAAGTAAGAATCTGAATACCGAAGTTTTTGGACAGGTGTATAGTGTTAATTTCAATAACTACGATTATCAGGATGTCAGGATATCAGGAATATTAAAGGATCAGCTGTTTGATGGGTCTTTAATAAGTAATGATGAGAATCTGAAGTTTAGTTTTGAGGGATTGGCAGATTTTAGTTCAGACAAAAGTAGTTTTAACTTCAATGCCTCGGTAGATTATGCAGATCTCAAAATATTGAATTTTATAGATGACAGCGTTTCCGTATTTAAGGGTAACGTAAATATGGACATTACAGGTAGTTCTTTTCAGAGTATTGAGGGGGATATAAAATTTACAAAGACAAATTACCAGAATATAAATAACACTTATTACTTTGAGGATTTCGAAATTGAATCCACATTTTCTGAAGATTCCACCAGGACAATAGAAATTAATTCTCCGGATATAATTACCGGATTTATGAAGGGGAAATTTAAAGTAAGGGAACTTGGTCGCCTGGTCAGAAATTCTATTGGTAGTATTTATACAAATTACAAACCATTTGAAATTTCAGGAGGTCAGGAAATGGCATTTAATTTTAAGATTTACAATAAAATAGTTGAAGTTTTCTTTCCTGAGGTTGCTTTTGGCCCCAATACTTTTATCAGGGGTAATATTAATGCGGATCAGGGAGACTTTAAACTCAATTTTAAATCGCCTTATATTTCGGCTTACGGTAATGAATTAGACAGCATTGATTTCAGGATTGATAACAAAAACCCTCTTTTTAATACCTATCTCGCTGTTCAGGATGTTTCCACCCCATATTATGATGTTAAAGATTTTAATTTGATTAATACCACCTTAAATGACACTCTCTTCTTTAGAACGGAATTTAAAGGAGGAAGTGAGTATGATGATAGTTATAATCTGAATTTTTACCATACGTTCAACCCCGGTAATAAATCTGTAATTGGCTTAAAAAAATCGGATGTCAGCTTTAAGGGTAATACGTGGATTCTGAATCGGGAAAGTAATAACAAGAACAAAGTAATTGTGAATAGCACCCTGGATAGCATAACTATTGAAGAAATAGTAATGAATAACGATAACAGGGAACAAATAAGGTTAAGGGGCCGGCTTGCAGATTCCACATACAAGGATCTTGAACTTCAATTTAAAATTGTCTCTCTGAACAAAATAACCCCTGCAATTGATAGCCTTAATCTGAAAGGTGAAATTAATGGTACACTTAACGTACTTCAAAAAGACAATATTTATTTGCCTGTATGTAATTTGGACATTTCTAAATTTAGTGTAAACGACATAGATTTGGGCAATCTGACTATTGGTGTTGTCGGAAACCGTGACCTTTCTGAATTTTCTGTAAATTCTCAAATTAAGGAAAACGGACTGGAGAAGTTTGGTGTTTTTGGCAAGGTGACAATGGGTGCAGAAATACCTCAGGCAGATCTGGTGGCAACATTCAGTAATTTTAATATGGAACCCTTTAGTCCGTTGGGCAAGGATATTGTATCCAATATTCGCGGAGAGCTCAATGGCACTGCTCAAATTATAGGAGATATAAGAAACCCATACATTGATGGTCTTTTAACCATGAATAATGCGGGACTTTCTGTACCTTATCTCAATGTGGATTACGATTTTGGTGCAAATTCGGCGGTACGATTATCTGATCAGACCTTTAATTTTCAGAATATAACGCTAACTGATGTAAGCTTGAATACACAGGCTGTTTTAGATGGAACAATAACGCATAATTTCTTTAAGAAATGGAATTTTGATTTAGACATAAATACCATAAACGATAGGTTTTTAATACTCAATACTGAATTTGATGAAGATGAACTTTACTACGGCTCCGGTTTTGTAAATGGTACAGGACGAATATTTGGTCCGTCTAATGCATTGAATATTAATTTCGAAGGTTCTACAGCCAGAGGAACGTCTTTAAAAATACCCATAAGCGATGTAACTTCGGTGGGGGATTATTCTTTTATCACCTTTATAAATAAAAATGAAGATGAAAGTATTGATTTGCAGCGTCAGTTAAAAGCATACTATGGTTTAGAATTAAGGTTCGATTTAGATGTTACGCCTGATGCGGAAGTAGAAATTGTAGTTGATCCTCAGACCGGGAGTTCATTGAAGGGAACAGGGGCAGGTCTTGTTTATATTGAGATTAACACCAATGGCAAGTTTAATATGTTTGGCGATTTTGTGGTTGTAACCGGAGAATATAATTACAAATTTGGGGGAATTATTGATCGTACTTTTAGCGTTAAACCGGGAGGAAGCATAGTATGGGATGGATCTCCTCTGGAGGCCACTCTGGACATGGAAGCTGTATATTCCCTGAACGCAAATCCGGCTCCGTTGCTGGATAATGCGGGGTACAGCAGACGTATCCCTACAGATGTGATCATCAGGCTCACAGATCAGTTAGAAAGACCTACAATAGATTTGGGTATTGAATTTCCGGGTACAAGTTCAACAGTAAAATCTGAATTGGAATACAGGCTCCAGGATCCGACCATCGAAGAGCGAAATGCATTTTTTCTATTAGCCCAGGGAACTTTTGTAAGTGAAGGAACGGGTATAAATCAGCAGGCCATCACCGGAAACTTAATTCAAACTGCTTCCGGCTTATTAAACCAGGTTCTTGATGATAACAATGATAAATTTGATTTTGGCGTTACCTACGAGCAAGGTTATCTGGATCCTAATGATATTTCTACGGAAGACAGAATAGGTGTCACGGTATCTACCCAAATAAGTGACAAAGTTTTATTTAATGGCAGGTTCGGAGTACCGGTAGGTGGAGTAAGTGAAACTGTTGTTGCCGGAGATGTGGAAGTGCAGGTATTATTAAATGAAGAAGGTACGCTCCGTGCCAAGATCTTTAACCGCGAAAACCAAGTACAACAGTTTTTATCAGAACAGCAGGGATATACCCAGGGGATTGGTATTTCATATGAGGTAGATTTCAATAGTTTCAAAGAACTAATGAAAAAAATATTTAGTAATAATAAGAAAGCTGAAGAAGAGGAGCCTCAGGCATCAGCTACCGTGCCTAATGCTGTCATGGGGAACGATAGTTTAATAAGATTTTATTCTAAGCCTAATGTTCCCAAACTATGATTCCTAAATCTGAGTAGCACGTATAAAAAAACACCCCATTTTCCAGAGGTGTTTTATCAAGAGACTTGTAATTTATGATTAAATTATATTTGTATAAACTATATTAAAATATTAATAATCAAGCAATTGTAATTTTATCATCTAAATATACATTTTGAATTGCATTTAAAAGTTCAACTCCTTCGGCCATTGGCTTTTGGAAAGCTTTTCTTCCGGATATTAACCCCATACCGCCGGCACGTTTATTAATTACGGCAGTTTTAACGGCCTGAGCCAAATCGTTTTCCCCAGACGAACCTCCGGAATTTATTAAGCCAGCCCTTCCCATAAGACAATTCGCCACTTGGTATCTGGTAAGATCAATTGGATGGTCTGTGGTTAATTCTGAGTATACTTTCTCGTGTGTTTTGGCAAAATTTATGGCTTTGAAACCTCCGTTATTTTCAGCCTGCTTTTGTTTTACTATATCTGCCTGAATAGTGGACGCCAAATGATTGGCTTGCCCGGTTACATCTGCAGAAACATGATAGTCTTTACCGTCTTTTTTAAAGCCAGGATTACGGAGGTAAGCCCATAAGACAGTTGCCATTCCAAGTTCATGAGCATATTCAAAAGCCTCAGTAACTTCCTGAATTTGTCTGGTACTTTCTTCGGAGCCATAGTATATTGTTGCACCAACAGCAATACATCCCATTTCAAAAGCCTGATTTACACTCGCAAACATAATCTGATCAAACTTATTGGGGTATGTCAGTAATTCATTATGGTTCAACTTAAGAAGAAATGGAATCTTATGTGCATATTTTCTTGAAACAGAGCCCAGAACACCAAGGGTAGAAGCAACAGCATTACAACCTCCTTCTATAGCAAGTTCAACAATCTTCTCAGGATCAAAATAAATGGGATTTGGCGCAAATGATGCACCCGCGGTATGTTCTATACCTTGATCCACAGGAAGAATAGAAACATATCCTGTGCCACCCATACGTCCGTTGTTGAAGAGAGTTTGCATATTGCGAAGTACGACAGGATTTCTGTCTGAAGTGGTCATAACACGATCCACGAAATCCGGACCGGGTAGATGTAGATGTTCTTTTTTTACCGTGTTACACTTGTGATCTAACAGGTAATTAGCTTCTTTGCCTAAAATTTTCTCAATGTTAAATGACATAATTATTGTGTTTTCAATCGACATATAAAGATACGCCGATTAAAGCATTTTTAAGGTTGATTTTAGAGTTTTTTTGCCCAAGAATAATAAGATTATCATCATAATTTACTACTTTAACAATCCAAGGTATTAAGTGAATTGAATTGAAAATTTAATTAGAATATAACATGGCAAAAACTAAGAAAAGTAAAGGCACTATCGGTATTTTAACTGGCGGCGGAGATGTTCCCGGACTTAATCCGGCAATCAGGGCTGTTACCTTCAGAGCAATACGCGAGGGTTACAGAGTAATTGGGTTTAGAAGAGGATGGAGGGGATTAATAGATATTGAAAGAAACAGCAAGCACGACAACAGCAATAATTTTACAGAACTTTCACAGGTTGTAGTAAACAAAGCTGCAAGAACCGGGGGGACTTTCCTTCATACATCAAGGACGAGGGCAAGTCATGTTTCAAAATTAATGGTCCCGGCTCATTTAAGAGACACCTATGATAAAGAGATAAATGATCTAACACCTGAGGTAATTAAAAATCTTGATTGGCTCGGTGTTGACTATTTGATTGCTATTGGCGGGGATGATACCCTTAGCTATGCGGTTCATTTGTTCAAAAAGGGTGTGAAGGTTATGGCCATTCCAAAAACCATGGATAATGATGTCCCCGGTACAGATTATTGCATTGGTTTTAGCACATGTGTTACCAGGACAATTAGCCTTACCAATAGTCTACGAACGGCAGCAGGCTCTCATGAACGTTTTCTGGTATTAGAAGTATTTGGACGCTATGCAGGATTTACTGCTATGCTACCAACTTTGGCAGGAGCAGCCAATAGATGCCTTATCCCGGAAGTACCTTTCAATATTGAATTGCTGGCCGAGTTGCTTACAGAGGATAGAAATAAAAATCCGAGCAACTATTCAATAGTACTTATTTCTGAAGGTGCCACTTTTGAAGGCGGCGAAATGAAATTTGAGGGTATGGAAAAAGATGCTTTTGGCCATGCTAAGCTTGGTGGTATTGGGGATGAAGTCTCTCTTGCATTAAAAAAAATATCTCCTAAATATAATAATGGAAACCGCGTTAATGTAATCAATCAGAAACTGGGTTATATGGTCCGCTGTGGCGATCCTGATTTTATTGATTCAGTGGTACCTACGGCATACGGTAATCTTGCACTCGATTTAATACTTAAAGGAATTGATGGCCGGATGGTAGTATTA
>JABDPH010000137.1 GCA_013042925.1 Eudoraea sp. | reverse complement strand
GCATTATCTGCTTAAAAATCCATGTAGGAAATCAATAAAACATAATTAATGATCCTGCTTTTATATTTTTTTAGGCAAATCTGGGTCAAAAAACCTTAAAAAAGTCAATAAAATACCATTCATCGATGTTTTTTTCCGACCAAGTGGTCGGTAAAAAATCAGGTTGGATATGCCGTTTATCGGGAATTCATCACTTCAACGAATTTTTAAAGTCGTACATCCTTTAATATTCACCTTCCTGGGGTTTCAAGGGTTCTTTGTTTATAGACCCGATGGTCTGTTTAACCCTAAAACCCAAATCTAATGGATAAGAATTTAAAACGCATGGCTACCATGCACCGGATGCAAGTTACTGGATTAGAATTGTTCTATAAGAATGGCTACTATAATACCAGTATAGATGATATCTTAAAATCTCTTTCTCTTTCAAAGGGAGCTTTTTACTATCATTTTCAGTCAAAAGAAGATTTTTTTGTAAGTATTGTTCAAAACTTAATTGTTCGTAAAGTATACAGTATGCTTATTGAACCAATAGAAGGCAAGGAAAACCCTTTCTCTGTAATTGAAAACTGTTTTGAAAATGCTTTGGAAACCGCAGAACATAATGAAATGGACTATGGCTTTATCCTTAGTAACTTTATTTCAGAGTTCAACAGGAGAAATACTGTCATCTCTAATTATTTAATGGATATTTATAAGGTGTGGGAGGTAAATTTAGTCTCAATCCTTCAAAAAGGAAAGTCTGATGGCTATGTAGACAGACATGTAGACAGTGAAGGCGTTGCTACCTATTTAATTTCCTCATACATGGGAGTAAGAACCCTAATGGTACAAGGTAACTGTAGAAACTTACGGTATAAGTATATGCAACAATTAAGGCATTATTTCAGTTCTTTAGCTGCAAAAGAAATTGCATAAATTACTATATCTCGATAAGTGAAGTAATTTTTGATAAGACAGTTTGCGGTAAAATGGTCGACATCGCATTTTCATAGCCCCTGGGAGCTTTATTTCCATAGATTGAAGTAGGAATAAAAGGAAACTTGTTCCTGTCTGAAAGCAGACTGTTATCGGAAGCCTGATTGAATGGTGAAAATCCTGCATAAGGATGCGTAACACCCCATAGGGTAATAGTAGGTATGTTGAACATTGCTGCCAAATGGCCATTTCCGCTATCCATTGAAAGCATAAGATCCAGGTTGGAAATTAGTGCCAATTGGTCTTCGAAGGACAAGATGTCAATAGTATTTATACAGTTTTTGTATAGATCAGACCATTGTGCAGCCTGTTTCTTTTGACGATTCCCGCCACCAAAAAGAATTATTTTATACTTATTGGTATTATTTAGAGAAATAATAACTTTCTCCATAAGATCTAGGGGGTACATTTTCCCCGTGTAAGTAGCGAATGGGGCTATTCCAATCCATTTTAGGGTATCAGGCCTAACCACTTGTTGTACTTTCTCAGGCAATACTCTTTTTGACAGAACACTAACATTTTGAAGTTGTACAGGGAATCCAAGTTGATTAAAAACATCGGCATAACGCTGACAAGTAGTTTTTAAAGGCTTGAAAACCTTGCTTTTTGTGGCAGTCAAAGCTTTTTTCTCTGTTCTACCTTTATCAATCTGAATAAACGGGACATTATTTATTACAAAGAACCTCCTTAAAACAGAACTTCTCAAAACATTGTGAAGATCGGCTACAGCATCAATGCCCATTGTTTTCAATTCTTTAAATAATTTCCACAATCCAAAGATACCCTTGTGTTTACCATTAACATCTGCTTCATAAACATGAACGTTTGCCAAGTCTGTAAACATTGGGCTATAAATGGCTCTGGTAAGAACAGTAATCTGCAGATTGGGGTGTTGAGTTGTAAGCGCACTCAAAACAGGAACTGTCATAGCCACATCTCCCATGGCCGACAAACGAATAACTAAAAGGTGTTTGATTTTATTTTTGCCCACGCAAAACCGGATTTAACTCCTCATCATTGTACATCTTCATTTGCTTATACGTCTTCATAAGTATAGCTCCTTGCTCAATATCGGTCAGTAACTGATCTATTGCAGAAGATAAGTCCTCTTTTTGCTCAAGAAGTACCTTTAACTTATCACCACATTTCTTAATGTGCTCTGGTGATGCATCTGAGCGTGCAGTTTCCTCCTGCATATGATAGATTTTTAAAGCCAAAATGGAGAGGCGATCAATGGCCCAAGCCGGAGTTTCCGTATTTATCCTCGCATCTGGAAGTGTTTGTACCGTTTGGTATTTATTTAGAAAATAGCTGTCAATATATTCTACTAAATCTGTTCTATCCTGATTGCTAGCGTCTATTTTTCGCTTTAACTCCAAGGCCTTTTCCGGATCTATCTCAGGATCTCTTATAATATCTTCATAATGCCATTGAACAGTATCAATCCAATTTTTCCTATACAAAAGATGATTAATACTATCTTTTGGATATGGATTATTGAATGGCTGATTAACATCATCCTTTATATGATAGTTAACAATACTTTCTTCAAATATTCTAAAAGCTAAATTGCTGAACATAGTGGCTTAATTTTAATGTAAATATACCCTTTATTTGACAATCATTTCTGTAATCAAAATTAGAAATGGGGCTACTACAGAAACCATTAAAACAATTTCTTTGAGTGTCGTTTTTTTAATTAATTCTACGTATTTAGCCAGAAAAATTGCTCCCGGACAAAAGGTAATTAAGACAGGGTAAATATCATCGGAGGTTTTTAAAAAGGTAATGGTGAAACCAAGGACAAGTGAAATAGCAATAAGACGCATGGTAATTATTTTGCCCATACCTAATTTGCTCATTTTAATAAATGCCAGCGTAACACTGATAAATGTTATTATAGCATAAACCGCAAGTTTGGTACTATCCATCCAGTAACCTATTACATCAAACTTCAAGGACAATTGGTAATGGTTGCTTAAAAAATCCAGATTATCCGTAATAAGTAAAAAACAGAATACAATTATGCCTATAGTAAAAATACCTGTCAAAGGGACCAACCAATTTTTTATATTCTTGGGTTCATAGAAATAAATCGCAATCCCAACCAAAATGAGGTATAAAACGGCCCAATCATAAAAAAGGCTTGCAATCAGAGTCCATATTGTAGCATCAAATACTTTAAGTTTAATATTCTTTAAAGATTTTAAACTAATAAGCCTCCTTAATGCCAGTAAAAGGAAGAAGTTGCAAAAAACGGAATTGTCATCCAGCAAGACTTCAGGAAAAATAATAATTAACAGCGTAAAATAGAGAATGACAAATGAATTGGTAGCTGTAATTTGATTTCGCTTCACAATAAAATCAACTGCAAAAACACTAAATAATAAAATCCCCAGGACCACAAATTTAACCACCAGTTTTTCCGGCTCGTAGTAGTTATCATTAAGCACAAAATTGACAAACCAGTAGAATACAAATAAAAAACCTTGAAGAATAATAAAGTTTATTGGTTTTGTTTTTCCAAAAATGCCTGAAATCATCCCGGGTTTTATATTTTTGCAATGTAAATATAACCAAGATGAGAGCATTTTTTGAGGGCATAGAGGATTTATTCGTGAACGGACTCTTCTGGCCTTATGATTTTTTTCGATTTATGTCTAACTGGTGGACCTCCAATATTGTAAACTGGATCTTTGTAATTCTGGGTACTATAGCCATGGTTTATTGGCTAATGCAACTTAAAAAGTTTGACGATAAAGGAGAAGAAGATAAGGACATTACTGCACATTCCTACTTATAAATATACTTTTTCCTGTTTTTAGTAAGGTCTTATCAAGAGGTTAACCTTTATCCCAGTTGTCTAAAGATCAAAGCCAAGATCTTTCCTATAGTACATGTTATCAAAGTTTATATTTTTAATGTTCTGATAAGATTTGCTAAGTCCCTCCCTGAAATCACTTCCAAAAGAAGTAATAGCCATAACACGACCACCGTTAGTCAGGATTTTTCCTTCTTTTAATTGTGTGCCTGCGTGATAAACAATGGAACCTTCAACATCTTTAATCCCCTTTATTTCTATACCCTTTTTATAGGCTTGTGGATAGCCCCCGGAGACCAGCATAACCGTGGTTGCAGCTCTTTCATCAATTTCCAGTTCAATAGAATTTAGTTCGCCTTTAGCCACTGCATCAAATAATTCAACAAGATCGTTTTTAATTCTAGGAATTACTACTTCGGTTTCAGGGTCCCCTAATCGCACATTGTATTCTATAACAAATGGATCATCTCCTACTTTTATCAACCCAATAAAAATAAAACCTTTATAAGGCAGTTGGTCCTTGTGTAATCCTTCTATAGTAGGTTTTATTATACGTTCATGGACTTTGTCTAAGAATTC
>JABDPH010000134.1 GCA_013042925.1 Eudoraea sp. | reverse complement strand
TTGCATAAGGTCCATAGGCATTTCCTGTACGGTTTTTACTTTTCTGAGTCCCAGGTTTCTGAGCGTCTGGTAGGTTTTGTCGCCCACCATAGGGATCTTTTTGATAGAGAGCGGGGCCAGAAAGGGTTTTTCATAGCCAAAATCTACTTTCAGCTGGTTGTTGGGTTTGGCCTCGTTGGTGGCAACTTTAGAGACTACTTTGTTTACAGACAGCCCGAAGGAAATGGGGAGCCCGGTTTCCTTAATGATCATTTTCCGTAATTCTGAGGCGTAGTGATAGCAGCCAAAAAAACGGTCCATTCCGGAGAGGTCTGCGTAAAACTCGTCTATACTCGATTTCTCAAAAACGGGGACCTGTTCCTTGATGATTTCGGTGACCAGATCGGAGTGCTTGCTATAGGTGCCCGCATTACCCCGGATGACAACGGCTTCAGGGCAAAGTTCCCTTGCCATTTTCATGGGCATCCCGGAATGTATGCCAAACCCACGGGTTTCATAGCTGCATGCAGCTACGACTCCTCTATCGCTGGTACCACCCACCAGCAGGGGTTTGTTTTGCAACTCGGAATTAATGAGCCGCTCTACGGATACAAAAAAGGTATCCAGATCCAGATGAAGAATGGTCTTTTGCATAACTGTCTAAAAGGACAGCTAAGTTATGGAATATTTCCAATTTATTGGATTATTTCCATATTTATTTTATGCTTTTTTACAGGTTTATATATCCTTAGTCGAATGCAAATCCTGTAGACACTCTAAAGATAAATGCATAGAGCGCGATCAGGAACATTGCAAAGCTAAACCATGCAAAAAGTTTAAAATAGTTCCGTACAATAAGGGTTCCTAAATTCCTGAATCCTTCCAAATAAATTTCTCTAAGTAATTCTATAGTTTTCATAACACTAATTTTAGAATTCACTTATAAGACTTCAAAAGCCGTTCTAAGTTTAGCTTTTTGCCATTCTTTTAGCCAAGGGAACAGAATTCCCGGATAAAATGCGCAATTTTTAAACAGTAACCCCGGAATAGAGATTCTAAGGAGTGCATAGGAAGTAATAAAAAAATCCCTGTAAGGATAAACCGTACAGGGATTAATTATTATTTAGGTTGGTTATTTAATCTGCCATAGTTCTTAAGAGCCAAGTGGCTACTTTAGATTTGCTTTATTGGACTCCTGCCGCTGTCATTATCATAAACATCATCACAGAAATAAACAAACATCCTGCCGCTACAAAAAAGTCGATTAAACTAAATCCTTTATGTCTTTGAGCCATAATACCATATTTAAGTTAATAACTAATCAAATGCGAATCCCGTATACACCCTGAAAATAAAGGCATAAAGGACCATACAATACATTGCAAAACTAAACCAGGCCAAAGCCTTAAAATACCTCTGAACAATGATATTTCCCAAATTCCTGAAACCTTCTAAATAAATTTCTTTAATAAGTAAAACTGTTTTCATTTCCCAAATCTTAAAATTAATATGAGTACAAATTGCTTTTTTAACGTCTTTATATTTCAAATTATGGATGAAAAACACATTAATTTGATAAAATGAATACTTACGAACGCAGAGCGATATAAGTCGCAGTTTATAGAATTTCACTTTATTGTACCTTATAGATGAACAGCCAAATAAAACTGGTCAAATGGATAAAAAAATGTAGTCTTAAAAGGAATATATTGCTAAAATAACAATCGAAATTATAAAACATAAACAGGCAAAGAGTACTGCAGGAAATCTTTCCAATAACCTACCTGGTTTACCAAATTTCCGAACCAGGTATCTATTTAATTTTAAAACAGGCTTCATAGCTAAGTTTAGCTACCCCATCTATACAAAATGGTATAAAGCCTTATAAGAAGGCTTTATGATGATAAATTAACAAATGAGGAAACGGTCTTTACAGACTAATCAAAGGCAAAGCCTGTTGATATCCGGTAAATGAGGGCGTAAAGCACGATAAAGAACATGATAAAACTAAACCATGCAAAGGCTTTAAAATACTTTTTGACCATAATATTGCCAAGGTTCCTGAAACCCTCTTTATATATTTCTTTTATGAGTAGTATTGTCTTCATAAACTAAGATTTTGGTTATTAGTTAGACGGCAAAGCTCATACCTCGTTTACTTTTTTTAAGGGATTTTAGTCGTAATTGAAGATAAGCGGGTTGAACTGCGCTTAAAGGATTAACTCCTTTGAAAGTGTTTTGAATTCTAAAATATTTGCAGATGATTAGCGGTACACTTTATCGATTAAAGACGTCAGGCCTAAATCTTTTACAACCCTTGAGTGAAGTTATTTAATTCTTAACTAATAAAGCCTGCCGGGAAATCCTGGCAGGCTTATATATTTTAAACAGTCTATTTAATGAGAATTAACGATTATTTTATGATAATAATCAATTAAAAACTGATATTCCCAAACGGTTTTTGTTAGAAATCAGCATCGGCATCTCCTTCTCCTATAGGCTCTTTCCCTGTTCTGATGAAGCCCATATTCAAGTTTAAGGAATAACTAAAATAAATTGGTTTTTCATTTCTCAAAATATCAATAATATTTGGATACATTGAAATAGGGTAGCGCAAGTACACTAATTTATTTCTTTTATCGTAACTATTTGCAGGGATGCCTTTACCATCAGGATAAAAGTTCAGCTGTACCACAAAATCATCATGATTATAACATTTTACAAGGGCGCGTGGATAAACTTTGCTCTTCTCAGCTCCTCCTGACTGAAAGTGAACCCAATAATGGTCTATTTCACTATCTATTAATTTCATTGAATCTAGGTTTAATTGATTAATAAGGTAACAAGTTAAAGATTATTTCACAAGATAGAAATAGATATGGCAAAAAAAGGATAAATTTTAGTCTTTGGTTCGCTATATTTTTCTTTCTGATGACAGGTACGCTCAATTACGTGCATTTAAGAGCTACAATAGGTGATTATATTAGCAAACAAGTAACGAGCTTTACGTCATTGATACCAAACATTCCAATCATTTAATTATTTTCGGCCTTTAAACTGTAAGATGTTATTTAACTCACTCGATTTTGCAATATTTCTACCCATAGTATTTCTGCTCTATTGGTTTGTTGCAAATAAGAACATTAAACTACAGAATTTTCTAATTGTTGTTGCTAGTTATGTATTCTATGGATGGTGGGATTGGCGATTTTTATCATTAATTATTTTCAGCACATTAGTCGATTATTCTGTTGGTGTTTTGTTATCAAAAGAAGAAATCAAGATTAAAAGAAAACTGCTACTTTGGACAAGCATTGGAGTCAATTTGGGTTTCCTAAGTTTTTTTAAATACTATAATTTTTTCTTGGATAATTTTATTTCGGCCTTTTCATTTTTTGCAATGGAAATCAATGCGAATTCCCTCAATATCATACTTCCTGTAGGTATAAGTTTTTACACTTTTCAAACGCTTAGCTATACAATTGATGTCTATAAAAAGAAAATTGAACCAACTAAAGACATAATTGCTTTTTCTGCATTTGTATGTTTCTTTCCTCAATTGGTTGCAGGACCAATAGAAAGAGCCACAAATCTCTTACCCCAGTTTTACAAAAAACGTGAATTCGACTATTCAAAGGCCGTTGATGGGATGCGTCAAATCCTTTGGGGGCTGTTTAAAAAATTAGTCATTGCCGATAACTGTGCTCAGTATGCAAATGAGATATTTAATAATTCAGTAGAGTACGGCGGAAGCACATTAGTTCTTGGTGCACTCTTTTTTACATTTCAAATTTACGGAGACTTTTCAGGTTATTCCGATATCGCCATTGGTACATCTCGTCTTTTTGGCTTTAACATAATGCAAAACTTTGCATTTCCATACTTCTCCAGAGACATAGCCGAGTTTTGGAGACGTTGGCATATCTCACTTTCAACATGGTTCAGGGACTATCTGTACATACCCATTGGAGGAAGTCGTGGAGGAACCTGGATGAAAGTTAGAAATACGTTCATCATTTTTATAGTCAGTGGATTCTGGCATGGTGCAAACTGGACATTCATCGTTTGGGGTGCAATAAACGCCGTTTATTTTCTACCTCTTCTTTTAACTAAAAACAATAGAAGGAATCTGGATACTGTGGCCAAAGGCAAGCTCTTGCCATCTCTTAAAGAAACACTTTTAATGTTATCAACTTTCGGTTTAACCGTTTTTGCCTGGATATTCTTTAGGGCTGAAAATTTAAATCATGCGTATAGATACCTATCGGAAATATTTTCGAAATCATCTTTGACGAGTCCAGAAATTCTTCCAAGAACAACTATAACATTGGTTATAATTTTTATTTTATTAGAATGGACCGGAAGAAATAGTCAATATGCAATTTTCCGTTTGAAGGATATCAAATTTAAGTTTATTAGGTGGTCCGTATATTTGACTCTTTTATTGATAATTTACTTTTATGGTAAATTTTCTTCAAGTATAGAATTTATATATTTTCAATTCTAAATATGAAAAAATTTGCGCTAAACCTATTATTTTTCATCGCAATAATTTTGCTTATAAATTGCTATTTCTATAAAATAGTTTTTGAAAATTATTTTAATGAATACGAATATGTTGACCTGAATAACTCAACATATTTATTGTCAGATTCTCACGGTCTTCCTCTTGAAAAACAAAATAACCAATTCCAATTTTATAATTTTGCGGCAGGAAGTGATTCCTACATAGATATGAAGCGCAAACTTCAATATTTAGTTGAAAACTCTAAAATTAAAAGACTTCTAATATCAGTTGATAATCACACTTTATCCATATATAGAGATAACCAGAATAATTTAGACAGATCGAATTACTTTGCAAAAAGAAATGAATATTCAAACCTATACGCTTATTTAAAAGAAAAATATATTGAACGATTTATCCCATTCATAAGCCCTAAAAGCCGGGATATTTTAAAAATAAATTTCCAATTAGAAGACAATAAAACAAAAGTCAGAAAAGAGTGGAATACACTGTCAAAAAAAGAAAAAAAGGCAATTAGTATTAAACGTGTTAAACAGCAATTTCCAGAATCTAATTATTCAACAAAACAAAAAAATGCTCTAAATGATATTATTTCGATTTGCAATAAAAACAACATCGAATTAATCGGTATAAAATTTCCTCTAAGCAATGAATATCTGGATGCCTTGGACGATTCAAATTATAATTCTGATACTCTTTTAATTTCTAATCGAATTAAAGTTTATAATTTTTCTAAGCAATATGTTAATAGTCCCGCATTATTTAAGAATCAAGATCACTTGAATCAAACTGGTGGCAAAATGCTCAGTTTGAAAATTTATAAAATTCTTCAAAAAAACGACAGCATAGCACTAGATAAATTGCATTAAAAATGCACTTTATACTCACCATTAACCTACATTCATTCTGTCTATAATGTTCGCCAGCCAATAAATTTTTTTGAGCATGAGATTGGAAAATGACTTTTGGAAAATAAGGTGTGCAGATTGGGGTTTTTAATCATTTTTGTTAGCTAATTGTTAGTTCCAAAAAATAAACCCCTAAATCTTAGATACTTAAGGGTCTTTTAGTGTCCCTCGGGTGGGATTGAATTACGCAGCAATTCTTTCCTTCCATGTTGTTTTGAAAACCACGATAGGAAACACAGCGCTTCACTACAAAAAAAGAAGCGAGCTTCTTTTTTGAAACTCGCTTTAATTTCCACCTTATTGTGGTTTATCCGTACCTCGGGTGGGAATCGAACCCACACGTCCGAA
>JABDPH010000129.1 GCA_013042925.1 Eudoraea sp. | reverse complement strand
TAAAGTTCAGTGATTCTACCTATTTATATCAATGGGATATTACTGCTATAACAGATTCTACTTCCAAAGTAAAAGTTTATGTAAAGGATCTTGATCATAGTCTTAAAAACAAAATTGAAATCCCATTTTTTAATACAGATTTTGAAAAACGAACCATAAGTACAGTTAGAGAATTTAATGAAAATCTAAATGAACATATTGGTAAATTCAGGGTTAAAGTAATTGGCAAGAGTGAATTAACATCTACCTATTGTGCCTATGTTTCTGTAAAGACTACACAATTTGGTAAAGCTAAGGGTATGATGTACAACTATCCTTTACTAAATACTATCCTTGCGAAAAACGGAATTGAGTTAAATGGCAGGCCATTTATAGAAATTACTCAATGGGATAAGGAAACAGACAGTATAGAGTATGATTTTTGCTACCCTATTATTAAATCTGACTCATTGCCCGCACATCCGGACCTCAAGTATAAACAATTCAATTCAAGAAATGCGCTTAAAGCAATTTATAATGGCAACTATATTACGTCTGACAGAGCCTGGTATGCCCTAATGCATTATGCTGAGAAAAATGATATTGAATTTATAGATCTACCGGTAGAAGTATTTCATAATAATCCTAATATGGGTGATGATGCGCTTAAATGGAAAGCTGAGATTTATTTGCCTTTAAAAAATATGGATGAATAAATTTACAGCCATCTTAATATTTAGCATTTTGATAAGTTGCTCCAACTATGGGCAACTGACTTACATTACCAAACTTCCCAAAAAACTTGATGAAAATTCAGGAATGGCTATAGGCAGGGATTCCACAGTTTGGTTAGTTAACGACAGTGGAGGTGCAGATAAAATATATCAAATAAATTTTGAGGGAAAGTACGTCAAACAACTCGAAGTGAAAAATGCCAAAAACAAGGACTGGGAAGATATGGCCAGGGATAAAGATGGTAATGTTTATATAGCGGATACCGGAAATAATGCAAATAAAAGGAAAGACCTGGTTATCTATAAAATTCCAGATCCGGACAAGGAAAAAAGTGATAAAATAAAAGCAGAACACATAGAATTTTACTATCCCGAACAAAAAAAATTTCCTCCTAAACAAAAAAAACTGCTTTATGATGCAGAAGCTATTTTTTATGCTAAAGACAGCCTTTATCTAATTACAAAAAACCGATCCCATCCATTTAAGGGAAATGCCCTGATATACAGAATACCTGCGAAAAAAGGGAATTATAAGGCTACTTATCTCGGAGAATTTGTTCCCTGTACAGATTTTTCTACCTGTAAAATAACGTCGGCAGATATTTCGCCAGACGGTAAAACCATTGCCCTGTTAGGCTATGGTAGATTATGGCTTATCACAAATTTTGAACTTTCTAAATTTTTTGATGGTGAGCTAAGAACAATTGATCTTGGTATTAGGACACAACTAGAATCAATTTCTTTCCTAAATAATAAAACATTGCTGCTTTCAGATGAACAATTAAAACATAGAGGGAGAAATCTTTACTCCTTTAGCTTTTAAGTTTTATTGCTATTTTTTAGTATGTGAATTATTGTATTATTAGTGCTATAATTACTATCTTGAAATATTGTAAACACTATAGAAAATATTTCAATGAAAACTTCACACTCACTTAAAATTTCAACTTTTACCTTTTTTCTGTCCCTAATTATTTCTTCAACAGCATATGCTCAAGTTGGTTGGAATCCTGAATTAGAGAAAGAATGTAATGAGGCCATTTCTGGAATGAAAAATGATGCACCTAAACTTGAAACTTATTTTTCAAAGGCTTATGGCTATGCCATTTTTCCTAAAATTACAAAAGCTGGTCTTGGCATAGGCGGTGCAGGAGGCAAAGGATTGGTGTACAAAGGAAATTCCGTTACCGGCGAATCTAAATTAGGACAGGCTTCTTTCGGGCTTCAGGCAGGTGGCCAGCAATTTAGCGAATTGATTTTCTTTGAAGATAAAGACGCTTATGAACGTTTTACAGGTGGTAAATTTAAATTTGGCGCTCAAGCATCCGCAGTAGCTATTTCGGAAGGCGGAGCGGCCGTTGCCGCCTACCAGGATGGTGTGGCAATTTTTACGCATGTAAAAGGTGGACTAATGTATGAGGCATCTATAGGGGGGCAAAAATTTACTTTTGAGCCAAATAAATAGGTTTTTTACAATACGTAATACTAGACAACCTGACATCCATAGAAAAAAATGATCAATAATAAATTCTATTTGACATTATTCTTGACATTATTTTTGTGTGCTTCCGTTTATTCTCAAGTCCTTATAGCCGCTGTTTTTGGAGATAAATTAAATTCCAGTGGTCTGGAGTTTGGCCTTGAAGGAGGGTATAACTGGTCAGATATTTCCGAGTTAGTCAACGGTATAAATCTTTACTTCTTTCCGTAAACTGGAGATTTTTACTTTAATAGAGAGA
>JABDPH010000127.1 GCA_013042925.1 Eudoraea sp. | reverse complement strand
CCTCTCTTAAGGAAGGTATCTTTAAATTTTGGATCGAAGTACCTCTGGCCCTGGGAACCGTAGGAGGGCTTACCAGATTACATCCCTTAGTAAATCTCGCTTTGGAGATTTTGCAAAAGCCCTCAGCCAGCGAATTAATGCAAATTGTAGCAGTAGCCGGATTAGCGCAGAATTTTGCAGCAGTGAGATCATTAGTCACCACCGGTATTCAGGAAGGTCATATGAAAATGCATTTACTGAATATTCTTAATCAAATGAATGCCTCTGATGATGAAAAGAAAACATTAATCGCATATTTTAAGAAGAATGCCGCAACACATAATGCAGTTGTTGAGGCGCTTCAAAATTTACGGAACAAATCATGACCCGGCAGTTCTACAGCAATGGAAAATTGCTACTAACTGGCGAGTACGCAGTTTTGGATGGGGCATTATCCTGTGCATTACCTACCAAATACGGACAAACCCTAACTATAAATGAGGTGCATTCTCCATTGCTCTTTTGGACAAGTCTGGACGAGAAAGGTGAAAAATGGTTTCATACTTCGCTGCACCTGGATCTTTTTCGGAATCCGGAAGTAGAAGTTTCAAATGAATTGGAAAACCTAAGCGCATCTGAAGATAAAGTATCTGAAATGCTTTTCAGAATTCTGCTTGAGGCAAAAAGGTTGAATCCCCTTTTTTTAATGGAGGAAATTGGATATGAAGTTCAAACAACATTGAGTTTTCCCAGGGAATGGGGTCTTGGATCTTCCTCTACCCTCATCAATAATGTAGCGCAATGGGCCAAAGTTGATCCTTTTGCCCTTTTATCAAAAACCTTTAATGGAAGTGGTTATGACATTGCCTGTGCTCAGCATAATCATCCAATTCTATATCAACTAAAGGATGGAGAACCATTTATTGAGGAAATTGAATTTAACCCTCCATTTAAAGATGCATTGTACTTTGTACATCTCAACAGAAAGCAAAACAGCAGAGAGGGAATAACCAGATACAGGGACAAGGAATTTGATAAAGAAACTTTAATTAAGAGCATTTCAGATCTAACTAAGGAATGTATTAGTTGTATTGAAATAAGTAGGTTCAAAGAATTAATGAACAAACACGAAATACTTTTGGCAGACATCCTTGAACTAACCCCTGTGAAGGATAAACTATTTAAGGATTTTGAAGGGTCTGTAAAAAGTTTAGGGGCATGGGGCGGAGATTTTGTCCTTGCTATAGGAGATACCAATACTCCAGAATACTTCTTTAAGAAGGGATATAAGACTGTAATTCCTTATGAAGAAATGATTTTATAAAAAAGCCTCTCAAATGAGAAGCTTTTTATGATAATATTTTTTTTTCAGCATTTTTAATAGAAAGTAGCTCTGTTATCTACAATCTCGGCATTTTCCTTCAAGGCATCGAATACACTTGTATTTACACGGGTTGCATTTGAAGCCTGCAAAGAACTGGCGAAAGTGGTATAATTTTCCAGCTTAGGACCCTCTTCCTTTTTGGTTACTTCAATCTTAAAAACTCCGGTCTCTCCTTCAATAAGATCTGAAGCACTCCCCTGAGCTAAAGCAAAAGCAGTCCCCACAACCAAAGGCTCTCTTCCAGCGCCAGGTATTGTCGGAGTTTTAACCGTTAAGGCAGAAGCCGATGATACATTGGTGTTGTTGTCTGAAGCTAAATCCTCCAAAGATTTTCCCTGGTTTTGAGAAATAATCTTTGCAGCTTTTTTTCTTTTCCTGATTATTGGAAGAACAGAAGTAGAAGCATCTTCAACAGCCATTAATCCTTCTTCATACTTTGCTGTTAGCTGCACAACTGCATAGCCGTTGCTAATACCAAATCGCTTAATATCTCCTATTTCCGTTTCCGAATTAAATGCCCACTGCACAATAGTCCTCTGGTTTGAAAGTCCCGGAAGATTTTCGTCCAATTCATTTATTTTATTAACCGGTCTTACTACATATTCATTTTCTTTTGCTAAATCAGAAAAAGACTTTTCTGATGATGTTGCCGCCATTTCAAATTTAGTAGCATCCGTAAAAAGCGCATTTAGTGTTTCATCTGAAGCTTCTATTTCCCTACTCAGTGTTGCCAGTTGAACCAAATCTTGCTTATCATCTACGCGTACAATATGATATCCAAATTCTGTTTCAACCAACCCAATATGACCTACTGCATTTCCAAATGCAAAATCATTAAACTTTGGTGTCATTACCCCTTCCTGAAAGTAACCCAGGTCTCCTCCTCTTGGTGCTGAGGGACCGTCTGAATTATCTCTTGCCAGCTGTGTAAATACAGCTCCTTCTGCTTTCGCCTGTTTAAGCAAATCATTAGCTATGGACTCCGCCTCTTCTTTGGTTCGCTTAATTTCAGGGTTTGCCCTTTCGGCCCCTTCCCAGGTAATCAAAATATGACTGGCCTTTACAGATCCATTGGGCTTTTTATTGACCATTTTGGTAATTCTCCAACTTTCACCGTCATTGTATGGTCCAAATAACTCACCAATATTTAAACCCATCAGGGTATCAGCAAATTTTAATGGAAGCTCACTTTTCGACTTATAAATAGTATCAAATTTGCTATCAGAATTTCTATCCAGAAAAGCTGCGTTATCCGTTGTATTTCTAAATCCGGGAATGGTGTCTGTTTCGTCACGTTCTTCAAAATATTCCACTGTATCACCAAGGAGCTTGGTTATCTGATCTTTAATAATCGCTATATCGTCTTCAGAAGCTTTATCTTCAAAATATACAAACTGAATATCCCTGGACCTTTGCTGTTTGTAGTCTTGCTGGTGTTCATTGATATAGTCCGAAATTTCCTTTTTAGTAACTATAAAAGCACTGTCGGGCATTGAATTGTAGGGAACCCTCACATATCTGATATCTACCTTGTCTGTACTTAACTTATAATCTAATTCTCCCTCTTTTAAAGTAGCGCCAACTCCTGCTCTAATTAAATTGAAATAGCTTTGCTCCTTTGCACTTTGAATAATAGCTTCTTCGTCCTGAAGCCAATCGTTATACTGGGCAGGTGCATTGATTTTTAGTTCAGAAATAAAATCCCGAAATTTTGTTTCATCAAATATTCCATTCTCATCAGTAAATTGGGGGTTTTGAGCTATTCCGGGGCTCGATTTAATTACGTTAATAATCTGGTCCTGCTCAATAGAAATACCAAGATCCTCTATCTGTTGTCCCAAAATAGTATTTCGTTCAACCTGGTTCCAAACAGAATTTACTAACTGCATAGATGAACTTGTTGGCCCCGACCTTCTCGACGCCCTCTCAATCTTTCGTCTGAAGTCATCGATGGAAATTTCGTCTCCATTTATTTCACCCACAGCAGACCCAACTTTTCCACCAGAAAAATCATTACTGGTAAAAATTCCAGAAATAACGAACGCAAATAAGGCCATCCCTATGATCAGGATTAATACAGTAGTTCGTTTTCTAATATTCTCTAGAATTGCCATTTTTTGTTTATTTAAAATCAGTTGGCGAAATTAGTATTTTCCATCAAGAAATAAAAACTTAAAGCAGGCTATCTGACTGATATTAATAGGACTAATCCTTTTCCTTGACCTCAAGGGTCACTAAATCTATTTTTGTGCTGGAAACTTCAAGGATGGTAAACAAATAATGATCTATCAGTATTTCAGAATCCTGGTCAGGGATCTCACCAGTTTCATTTACAATAAGCCCTCCAAGTGTTTCGTATTCCTCACTTTCAGGAAGTTCCAGCTTATATTGCTCATTTAGATAATCTACTTCCAGCCTGGCAGAAAATTTATAGGTATTAGTATTTAGTTGTTCTTCCACTAGATCTGTTGAATCATGCTCATCCTCTATTTCTCCAAAAAGTTCCTCAACAATATCCTCAACGGTCATAATTCCGGAAGTACCACCATACTCATCTAGCACTACGGCAATACTCTTTCTTTTCTTTGTTAAAACATTGAGGATATCCTGGATTAACATAGTTTCCGGCACGAATTCTACCGGCAGGAGGATACTTTTTATTGTCTTTGGTTTTTTAAATAACTCATAAGAATGAATGTACCCAATGATGTTATCTATAGTGTCTTTAAAGACCAATATTTTTGATAATCCGGTTTCGGTAAAAAGTTTAGCCAGATTCTTTGGAGTTTCATGCAATTCTACTGCTATAATCTCCGTCCTGGGAACCATAACTTCCCTTGCCTTAACCGCTGAAAATTCCAGGGCATTCTGAAAGATCTGTATCTCAGAATCTATATCATCTTCTTCCTTTACAGTTTCCATTTGTTCAGTAATATAGTCTCCTAATTCAATCTTGCTAAATGCAAGTTGTACCTGGTCTCCATCAGTCTTAAAAAAGACTTTGAGAAGTACATCGGAAACTTTAATTACAAAATCAGAAACGAAAGAGAATAATAAATAGAAAAAATAAGCAGGAGCTGCTAGAATTTTTAGCAGCTTGTTTGCATAGATCTGAAAAAGCACTTTAGGTAAAAACTCTGCAGTAAGCAAAATTATAATTGTAGAAATAACTGTCTGGGTTAACAGGCTGAAGTCGGTAAACATAAGATGAACAAAGTTATTACCGGAGGGTAATTTGGTTTGGAACCAATTCATCAATAACTCTCCCATGTACAAACCATATACCACCAGAGCAATATTATTTCCGATAAGCATGGTAGCAATAAACTTTGAAGGTTTATTGGTTAAGCGGGTTAGTATCTGTGCAAGAAGACCTTCTTGTTTTTTTTCAATTTCAATATGAATCTTATTCGCGGAGATAAAGGCAATCTCCATTCCTGAAAAGAATGCAGATAACACCAAACAAATACAAATGATAAGTATACTAGAGTCCAAGGCTATTGCTGATTATCCCGTTTTCGCTTTTCGAAACGTTTTCTATAGTTACGTCTAAAAATAAACATTCCTATAGAGACGATCGCAAAGAAAATAAAGATGTATGTACCTTCTCTGTCAATATTCCAAAGTTCAATTATCTTATATACTGATATAATTGCCACGACCAGGTACAAGTATTCCGTATATCTCAGTATTTTAATCATGTTTGATCTTCCTTAATTGTGATTAATCCATAAGTCTTATGGGCGTTGAAGAAGCTGAAGTCTTTATTAAAATCCATTCCCTCGCCATCCATAATTGTTCCATCTTCGGGATTAGTAAATTTAAATTTTTGCTGCGTGAAAATCCATTCATTTGTCTGATCATAAAAAAGCTGTGGGGCTTCGAGCTTTTTGCCATCATGAGATTCAATTACAACATTACCCTGCAGGTCTATTAAATTGGTATTGGAATAAATAATTCCGTAATCGGCCACAATAGTACTTTTGTTGTCTTCTGCATCAAACAAATCCACTTCTAATCCATTTGGAAAAGTCCTGAATTTAAATCTCATGTTGTCATAGTCTTCGCTCAACGGGCTCTTTAAAATAGCAATAACTTTAGATTCTTTGGTGTCCTCGCTTTCCAGTTTCTCCGGAGTCTCTGTATAAGTAAGTACAAAATTCTGAGCTACTCCCTGAGGATAAATTGTTTGCTGTGCTTCTTCACCAACCCTTTTGTAATTATCCTTGCAGCCATAAATCAACAATGCCACGGAAAATACCATGGCAATGTTAAATAATTTATTTCCGTAAAGATTGTACATTGTTATAGATTAGGCACAGTTACACTGCCTCCAACCCAACAACTAAAAGCAATTGTTTTACCTGCTAATCCAGAATTAAAAATATCTGTCTTTGACGGTGCTTTGGCACTATAGCTGGCTGCAGATTGATTCGCATTTCCACTTAATGAAGGATCTACCCTCCCTGCTCTTCTGGCCATATCTGCGGCTTTCCAATAAATTGCTCTTTTCTCAAATGGAGTACTTCCACAATCATTTGCACTTGTTGCGTATAAATTTGCTATAAGTAAATATGCCCTGCCGTTTGAAGGATTAGCGTTTATGGCCTTCTGAGCATAACTTCTGGCTGTAGACTTACTAGTTCTTCTGTAACTTGTTGCAATTTTATAAGCAATATTGGATTTCTTTTTAGGATCCGACTCTAATTCCAGTGCTTTGTTATAATCCGCTATTGCACCTTTATTATCTCCAGCTTTCTTCTTTAAGGTTCCCCCATATACATAGGCATCTGCGGAAGGATCCAGGGCTAACTGCGCCTCAAATAGTTTTTGGAACATAGGATCATCAATACAGTCTTTGCTAAACATTCTGCCCACCGCTCTTTTTACCCAGGTAACATCCGTTTTTTTGGATTCAAAACTCTTTTCATAAAGAGGAATCAGGTTATCGCAATCTGCCAATGCACCTAATTTTGAATCAACACTACCGGCAATCTTTCCATAAGATTCAGAATTCGTAGTCGCCACTTTCAACCTTCTCTTCTCTTTTGAAGTAAGTGTGCCCTCCTCTTCCTTAGGAAGTAATTTACTAATGATATCCGTTAATTTTGCATTCTCTTCTTCTATTTTTTCGTTAACATCGTCATACGTATCAAACACTGCCTGGAGATCTTTTTTTCCTTCATTATAAAGGTCTACCAGACTGGAAAAATATAGATAAAGCGCTTTAGGATTTTTAAAGTTGGAAGCATCTTGTTGAAAAGCGGCATCTAGCAAATTATAGAGTTCTTCGTCAGAAGCCATTTTATTATCATATAAGAGCAAAGCTTTATCGATGGCAACTACCGCCTTAGGAAACTTATTCGGAAAAACCTCTAAGCTATTATCATATAAAGCAAGTAAGTCACTTATATAACCATCCTTTTCTGCGCCTGAACTATTTTTAATTTTATAAGCCAGAATTTTTTCCCCAAGAGAAAAATTTGCCTTATTAATAGCCGGACATGTTTCATATACCATTTTCCATGGCGTATAGGCAGCATCGTAATTTTTTACTTTTGCATGCTCAGCATAAATAGAAAGATTGGTCATACATTCCGGATTTTGGCCTTGTGCATTTGCCGTACCCATTATTGCCAGTAACCCAATCATCATACAGTAAAACTCCTTTTTCATCGTATATAAATTTTAATGTGGTTAATGTACTAAATTTTTATCAATTTATTTTCCTTTTTTGAAACCATTTATCGTTGAATGACAGTCCTACACTGACTTTGAAATAAGTTTCCTCAATTAAATTTGCTACAGTTGTTCCTCGTTTGCCATACTCAAAACCTAAATTCATATTGGAAAAACCGCCTCCAACTGGTAAACCAAGTCCAAAAGTTATGCCAAAATCGTGAATAGATTTATCATTTACTACTAAGCCGGTCATGGAAGTGCGTGCGCCTGCTCTATAAGTGATTCTTTTCAAATAACTTGTAAACGATGCGTAATCAGGTACAAAATATCCGCCCACCCTAATTGTATTGGCATCTTCATACGCTACATTTTCCGGATCAATAAAGTCGTTTCTAAATGAACTCAGCCCCTGCAAACTATATTCTGCCCCTAAAAACCACTTTTTATCCCGTCCAAAACCAAGGCCTAAGGTCGTAGTCGTAGGGATTTTCAATTCTGTATTTCTAAGGTTTGCCGGTTCTAAATCTACATCCCTGACTTCAATTTCTTGTCCTGTGGTCAATGAAAATGAACCTAACCTTTCACTATTTGAAGAAACCAGGTTTGCCTGTGTATTTACTGTTAATGAGGTAAATAAAGTGTATTTATCTTTAATTCTGGGGGTATAAGTAGCCCCAAAATTAAAATCATAGCCGCTAACTTCAGATTCACGGGTATTTATTGTACCATACTGCACGCCGTCAATACTTTGAACACTTTGGTATTGTAAGTTACCAAAGCTAAAATTGACTGTTCCTCCAACATGCAGGTTTTTGGTAATTTCATATCCCGCGGATAAATATACTTTGTTTAAGCCCCCATCTCCCGAAAACTGATTTATCACTGTATCCTGGGTGGCATTCGTAGTTTCAGAAAAAATATTGTACCCTATAGCGGTATATGGCATGACTCCAAACCCTACGCCGAACTTTGGTGATAAGGGTAATGCCAGAGAAATATATTCAAGAGAAGTTACAGAAGAACTTTCTTCATCTGTAAAATCTTTCAATTTCACTTCTTTATGTCCGCCTGCTGCTGTAAAAGTTACTAACCTGAGTTTCCCGAAAGCTGCAGGATTTCTTAGGTTAACATGAATACTGTCTGTATACATACTTAACCCACCCATTGCCTGATTTTCTATAGTAGCCTGAGGTCTTATATCTCCTATACCTCCAAACGAATAAGGTGAAACAGTTCCATTACCACTCTGGGAGTAAGCTGTTATCGCGGTTAAGCAAAATATAAGCAATACGATTTTCTTTACCATCTAGCGTTTGTTGTATTCCAGCAAATAGTTCAAGCCTTTTAGGAGAAAATTAGAATGCGCAAAGATGGTATTTTTTAATCGTTTAGACAAAATTTGAGCATCACCTCCTGTTAAAATAACTGTTAAATCTTCAAAACGCGATTGGTACTGGCCTATGACCCCGTCTATCTCCCTGCAAATACCGTTTAAAACTCCGCTATGGATACTTGCATTTGTTGAATTTCCAATTATATCATGGAAATCTTCGGGTTCTAGTAAAGGTAACTTAGAAGTATATTCATTAAGTGCGCTATAGCGCATACGCAGACCCGGGGAAATGGCACCGCCAAGATATTCCCCATAGTCATTTATCAT
>JABDPH010000124.1 GCA_013042925.1 Eudoraea sp. | reverse complement strand
TACAATATCTCTTTGCCCAATTGCCATATAACCCTGAAGGGCATATTCGCTATCTACTCCAAACCACCATGGATAATCCGGAATTCCTGCAGTTATTCCTCTTCCAATTTCAGGTACATCCCTTATTAACCAATCACAATTGTATTTGAGCCATTCAAATGCATTTTGTAATTCCTTATCAGGAATTGTAAGTTTCGATAGTTCTGCGAGTTGCCTGTACCTTTGTTTTTTTGATTTAAGGTAATGAATATCATTATTTTGAATTAAATCATAGGTGGCTAATGCCTGTTCTTTGGAAAGGTATGAACCTGCTATTGTAAAACTAATTTTTTTGATTTCATTAGGCTTAAGCGCTATCTCGTAGGTCAAATTACCTGAAATACCCAGGCCAGGACGATTACTTTTTTCGATACTGTATTCAGAAGGTTGCAAATTAGTTCCAAAAGTAACATACCATGGATTTTGATCATCCTTTATTAACCAGCTGCCGGAATTACTTAGAAATTCAGCTTTATCGTCACTATCTATCATCCCGGTTCGCTCTCCAAGCCAAACTGGTCTGAGATCGGAATCCCCTCTGAATAAAAAGTCAAATTTTTGTGGTTTATCCGACAGGTTTTTCAAACTATATTGAATCAGAATCCCTTCCTTACCATCAGGCACAAATTGAAAGCGTTCAATCTGCAGATCTTTCTTACTTAGGTTATATACATGCTTATTTGCAAAAGGATAGTTGATAAAAGAAGTTGCTGAATCCAACTTTAAAGTCAGATCATCCCAATTGAGAGTTACCTCAAACCCATCCATTAATTTTATCGGGTGATCCCAGATGCCCCCCATTTCACTTTTTACGTGCCACCCCAAATCAGGGAAAGAACCATTTTGATGGCCAACCATATATAACCTATCCCCGGCCGTTACGTAGGGAGAATTTAAATATTCCTTTTTGCCTTTAATAAAAGGGCTGTCTTTAACTATTTCAGAAAAATCATTATTGACAGGATTGGAGGTACATGAATTAATCAACAATGATAATAGCAAAATTACACTAGTCGGATTTTTCATAATTTTGGTTTTGACCCTCTTTGAGGAACAAATTTATGAATAACCATGAATATTTTATAAAGTTAGATTTTGGACTACTTATGGAACAGTTCAAATTTTTTACCATCCGTATTTTATGATGAATTGTCCCTAAACAAAAAAAGCGACTCCGTTCTGGAAGTCGCTTTTTTTATCTAATGGTTTTACCATCTTTATCTTTAAAACGGTATTCGAGATATGTATAAGCATCTCTTGGTTGAATTTTTATCCATTTTTTATGTTCCATAAACCATTTGGAACGGTGTGATGGGAATCCTTTGGTCAAATAAGCTGCAATAAAAGGGTGTGTATTCAGCACAATACCTTTATCCTTTGCAGGTCCTTTCATTATTCTATCAAGCTCCACATTCATTTTTTCTATTAGAACAATAGGAGCCTCTACTTCCTGGCCCTGTCCACTGGGATCTATCTCAGTTGTCTTAATATTAACTTCGGGACGTACTCTTTGCCTGGTAATTTGTATAAGACCAAACTTGCTGGGCGGCAATATTTTATGTTTGGCTCTGTCTTCTTTCATCTCATCTCTTAGATGATTAAAAAGTTTTCTTCTGTGATCGGCTTTTACCATGTCTATGAAATCGACAACAATGATACCACCCATATCTCGCAAACGTAATTGCCTTGCAATTTCTGAGGCTGCCAATAAGTTTACTTCCAAAGCAGTATCTTCTTGATTCTTTGCTTTGTTAGAACGATTACCGCTATTCACGTCTATTACATGAAGGGCTTCGGTATGTTCTATTACTAAATAGGCACCTTTGCTCATGGACGCTGTACGCCCAAAAGATGTTTTGATCTGCCTTTCTATACCAAATTTTTCAAAAATTGGCACAGAAGAATTATACAACTTAACTATGGATTCTTTTTTCGGTGCAATCTCTAGCACGTAATCTTTAATCTGTTCATAAAGCGTCTCATCATCAACATGTATTCCGCTGAAGGTATCATTAAAAACATCTCTCAATATAGAAGAAGCTCTATTTAGCTCAATCAATACTTTGGAAGGTGTCGGCGCTTTATACAATTTCTTACACATTGCTGTCCACTTGTTCAGCAAGTTCTGAAGATCTTTGTCTAATTCCGCTACTTTTTTGCCTTCTGCAACTGTTCTTATAATCACCCCAAAACCCTTCGGTTTTATGCTTTTTACAAGCCTTTTAAGTCTGTCTTTCTCTTCACTGCTTCCTATTTTCTGTGAAACGGAAACACGATCTGAAAAAGGAACCATAACCAAATATCTTCCGGCTATGGAAAGTTCCGAACTAATTCGGGGACCTTTTGTTGAAATGGGTTCTTTAACAATTTGCACCAAAAGAGATTGATTGGCTTTGATTACATTATTAATGCTGCCATGTTTATCAATATCTTTTTCGAATGGAAAATTCTTAAGGGAAAAATCTTTTAATTTCCCGGTACTCACTAATTTAATAAACTTCAACATGCTGGATAATTGAGGTCCTAGATCGTGATAATGTAAAAAGGCATCCTTTTCGTAACCTACATTAACAAAAGCAGCATTGAGACCGGTAACCGGTTTCCTTACTTTGGCGATTAAAATATCACCAACATTGAATTTATTATCGTCTTCATCTTTGTGAAGTTCTATGAGTTTTCCATCATTTAATAAGGCAAAATCAACGGTATTAGAATTAGATCTTACGATTAATTCTCTATTCACCTGATTCAATTTATATTCGTCGCATATATGATAGGACGAATGGATTAAACAATAGTTGTCACAGGTTGTATAAACCCGTTGAAATTCTTTTTCGAATTTCTATGTCAATGAACGTATAAAATGAAAAAGTAGTTAGCTAACTACTTTTTCTTGTGGCGGTTAGCTCTCCTTCTTTTTTTTCGTTTGTGGGTAGCTACCTTATGTCTTTTTCTTTTTTTACCACTCGGCATGAAACTATACTTTTTGTTGCTGTTATTATTTTACTTGTACGTTGCTTTTTACTCCCTCTACAAAGACCTTAGCAGGTTTAAATGCCGGAATGTTGTGAGCTGGTATTTTGATAGTGGTATTTTTAGAAATATTTCTACCCGTTTTTTCAGCTCTTGTTTTGATAATGAAACTGCCAAATCCTCTGAGATAAACATTATCTCCATTTTCTAAGGAAGATTTTACTTCTTCCATAAAACTTTCAACAGTTGCTTGTACGTCTCCTTTTTCTATTCCCAGTTTTTCTGAGATTCTCGATACGATGTCCGCTTTCGTCATTTTATTATTTTAGATTTCTGTAAGTTTTTCAAGCTTGCAAATATATAAATTAAATTCATTCTTTTGTCTTAATGAGCTAATTTTAAGTATATAAACTCTTACTTTTGCTCATTAGTATTTAAGTGATGACGTTTTCAAAAAAAATTCTTCATTGGTATTCTGAAAACAAAAGGTCACTCCCCTGGCGTACAACTACAGACCCTTACAACATATGGCTCTCTGAAATTATGTTGCAGCAAACAAGGGTAGCACAAGGAAAGCCATACTATATTAAATTCATTAAGCATTACCCTACAGTCTATGACTTAGCAAATGCAAGCGAAGAAGAAGTTTTAAAACTGTGGCAGGGACTTGGGTACTATTCTCGTGCCAGAAACCTGCATTTTACCTCCAAAAAAATAGTGGAAGAATACAATGGGCAATTTCCAGATACTTATGAAGAATTAATGCAATTAAAAGGAGTAGGAGATTATACCGCAAGTGCCATTGCTTCTATTAGTTTTAACCAACCAGAACCGGTCGTAGATGGAAATGTTTATAGGGTATTATCAAGGTATTTTGGCATTGATATTCCAATAAATTCTTCCAAAGGCATAGCATATTTCAAAAATTTGGCTAGGGAACTATTGAACCACGAGAACATTAGAGAATATAATCAGGGAATTATGGAATTTGGCGCCATTCAGTGCGCTCCCAAAAAGCCTTTGTGCTTATCATGTCCCTTAAATGAAACATGTATAGCATACCAAACGAATAGTATTGATAAATACCCGGCAAAACTGAAAAAGGCGAAAATAAAAAAACGTTTTTTCAACTATCTGGTTGTTCTGGATAATAATGGTAATACACACCTCATAAAAAGATCGGGTCAAGATATTTGGCGTAATTTGTACGAATTTCCACTATTGGAAACGAAGCAGGAAGTAAGTCTTAATGTCGTAAAACAAAGATTGCCCGAAATTCTGACTCTTCAGGAACCCCATCTGGTATATGAGTCATCAGATAAAACTGTCGTACATAAATTGTCTCATCAGCACTTGTATACCAAGTTTTGGATAGTGAAAACAGAAGACCGGTTGCCTAACGGATTATCTGCTAAAGAGCTGGAAAAATATCCGGTACCTGTTTTAATTGAAGAGTTTATAAAAACACTCAAAAATTCGTACTTTTGAAATAATTAAAATATTATGAGCGGAACATTGAATAAGGTGATGCTAATTGGGCATCTGGGAGACGAAGTAAAAATGCATTATTTCGAAGGGGGTAACTGTATAGGGAGATTCCCTATTGCAACAAATGAAACTTATACCAACAAGCAAACCGGAGAAAAGGTAACCAACACAGAATGGCATAATATTGTTGTTCGTAATAAAGCCGCAGAAATATGTGAAAAATACCTTAGTAAAGGCGATAAAATATATGTCGAGGGCAGATTAAAAACCAGACAATGGCAGGGAGAAGACGGCAATACCAGATACACTACAGAAGTTAATGTTCAGGATTTCACGTTTCTATCCACGAAAAAGGAAAGCATGGCTGGTGATACGGGCAATATATCAAAGAATCAGCCAACCTCGGGAACTACTCAGCCTAATACTGCCAAAGAAGTACAGCCTGTCAATGAACAGGAACAGGATGATGATTTACCATTCTAAACAACTAAAAGTAAATTTTGACTATTGGATCCTGACCCCCTTAGTTTATTTTTAAATCTTGCTGTAATTGAGAGCACTTTAGTATTAAAAGTTGTGATGCTTTTGGTGCTTTTGATTTGTTCAGCACTTATTTCGGGAGCAGAAGTGGCTTTTTTTGGCCTCTCGCCAACCGATTTAAATGAAATAGAAGAAAAAAAGACTGTAAGAGGGAAGATAGTTGTAAAATTATTAACTCGTCCTAAAAAACTTCTGGCAACAATCCTGATTGCTAATAATGCGATTAATATCGGGATAGTACTTTTGTTTAATTCTATTGGAGACACCTTATTTTCAGAAATTAATTATGTACTGTTAGGCTTTATATCAGTTCGGTTTTTACTGGAAGTGTTGGTGGCCACTTTTTTAATTTTGATGTTTGGTGAAATACTTCCCAAGATTTATGCGAATAGAAATAGATTTCAGTTTTCCATCTTTATGGCATATCCTTTAAAAATGCTCGATATCCTCTTCACTCCTTTAAGTTCTCCAATGCGTTCTGCCACTATATTCATGTATAACAGACTGGGAAAACAAAAATCTAATCTTAGTGTAGATCATCTTTCTCAGGCACTTGAACTTACTTCTGAAGGGGACACCACAAAAGAAGAACAAAAAATCTTGAAGGGAATAGTTTCTTTCGGCAATACCGATACAAAACAAGTTATGAGACCCCGAATAGATATTTTCGCATTAAGTGAAGAGATGAAATTCACAGAGGTTTTGGAAGAAATAAATAATCATGGCTATTCCAGAATACCCGTATTTTCTGAAAACATGGATAATGTTTTGGGAGTTCTATATGTTAAGGATTTGCTACCATATATAGACAGGAAAAATTTTAATTGGTTAACGCTTGTAAGAGAACCGTTTTTTGTGCCTGAAAATAAAAAACTAGATGATCTTCTGTTAGAATTTCAGGATAAAAAAAACCATCTGGCGGTAGTTGTTGATGAGTATGGTGGGACTTCAGGTATTGTTACGCTTGAAGACGTAATTGAGGAAATTGTTGGGGATATCTCAGACGAATTTGATGATGAAGATTTGATATTTTCCAAACTCGATGACTTCACCTATATTTTTGAAGGGAAAACAACATTGAAAGACTTTTACAGGGTTACAAAGATTAAACATGAGGAAGACTTTGAGTCACAAAAAGGCGAATCTGAAACGATAGCAGGTTTTGTGCTTGAGATATCAGGAAGTTTTCCTAAAAGGGGAGAAACAATTAAATATATGGACTACCAGTTTTTGGTTGAAAGTCTTGATAAGAAACGATTAAAGCAAATAAAAGTAACCTTGCCTCATGAATAGTAGATCATATTTATATATTTTAATCTTCAGTATATTTTTGGTTTCATGTGGTGATGACGCCCTCCCAAAACCAAAGGCCATGCTTCGTTTAGAATATCCTGAGTCGTCTAAAGAAAGACTGGTTTCAGAGAAATTTCAATTTGAACATAACGCACAGGCACAGGTGAAAAAGACTAAAAACTTTTCGGTTACCCTGGATTACCCGTTAATGAAAGGGTCTATTTTTATTACTTATAAAGAAGTGAACAATAATTTGGAAGAATTGCTGGCAGATGCTCAAAAACTATCCTATGAACATGTAGTTAAGGCTGACAACATTACGGAACAACCTTTCATTAATGAAAAAGACCGGGTGTACGGCATGTTCTATGAAGTTGCCGGGGACGCTGCTTCACAGGCACAATTTTATGTAACAGACAGTACTCAACATTTTGTAACAGGATCTCTTTACTTCAGAGTGAAACCCAATTATGATTCTATATATCCTGCTGCTGTTTATTTACAAAAGGATATAAGAGGAATAATGGAATCTCTGAGGTGGAATGAATAAATTTATGCTTAGATTCTCACAAGTAAAAGATTTGTAATCTATGTTCAGAAATCAACTTCTTGATTGCCATAAGAGGATAAAGCCATACATACACCGCACACCTGTACTAACATCCCGTTTGTTAAATGACATTTCCGGAGCAAAAATATTCTTCAAATGTGAGAACTTTCAGCGCATGGGGGCCTACAAAATGAGAGGAGCCACCAATGCCATCTTATTGTTATCAGAAGAAGAACGAGCGAAAGGCGTTGTAACACATTCATCTGGAAATTTTGCTCAGGCACTCTCACTTGCAGCGCAGAGTCTTAAAGTACAGGCGCATATAGTCATGCCATCAAATGCGCCTAAGGTTAAAAAGGTAGCAGTTAGGCAATATGGGGGTAATATTGTGGAATGTGATCCAACCATTGAGTCCCGTACGGCTACGGCAAATAAAATTGCCCGAGAAACAGGGGCTACTTTTATTCACCCCTCAAATGATATGAACGTAATAATAGGACAAGGAACCGCTGCGATGGAATTGCTGGAGGATTATCCAAAACTAGAATTTATTTTTGCCCCTATAGG